>JAISYN010000085.1 GCA_031269915.1 Synergistaceae bacterium | reverse complement strand
GTTCGGAGATGTCGTTCAGTACGGCGTCTGCCCCCGCGTTGCGGTAATTACTCGCGGCAATTTCTTTTTTTGAAGCGAGTTCCGCTCCCGAAATTTTTTTTACTTCCTCCGGCGATAAGCCAAGCATACTGGAACCTTCCAAAACGCCAACGGTGAAACAGCCGGCGTTTTTGCCCTCCGCGATGTCCGAAGCGGTGTCGCCGACTTTTATAACCTTGCGGATGTCACTGACTTTGAGAATTTGCAAATTTTTCCAGAGCATATACGGGTAAGGTCTCCCCATTTTTTCGACGTCGTCGGGACAGATCATAGAATCCGGAGAATAGCCCATATTTTCGGCCATAGGCAGGATGACTTTCATCATTTCGGCGGTGTAACCGGTCGTGCTGCCTATGACAATGCCCGCCCCGCGCAGAGCTTCCACGCAGTCCGTCACGCCCGGCAAAAGTTCGGAGTGCCTGCCGAGAAGATCGAACAGAATCAGCTCGAATTTATCGTAGATCTCGTCAACGTCGCCCTGGCCGGGCTCCCGTCTGTTTCGTTTCACGAATTCTCCTAGCAGGCGTTCACCTTTCAGCATCTCGATAATGTGATCTCTTTTCGGAAGGCCCATCGGGGCCCTCGTCTCTTCAAGCGTAGGAACGACGCCCGCCTCGCTGAAAGCTTCGATAAAAGCGTTCAGCGGCGCAAAGCAGCCATAGTCCACGGTCGTTCCGGCCCAGTCAAAAATAACGGCTTTGATTTCCATACGCGTCACTCCAATCATATAGTACAGTACATGTTTACGAACCCGTTGTAATCAGCGTATCTTTACATTCGTTCAATCCAAATCGGATTGGTGAACGCAAAACCCGCTTCCTGTTTTCGCGCTTCAGGATCGAACGCGACCGCGCCGAATTCCGTAAAAGCCTCTACGCGGTAAAATTCTCCGTGAGAAACCGTCAGTTCAAAAAACACCTCGAACCTGCGGCGTTCATTCGCCGACGAGGGGCTTGCCTCGGCTACAGCCTTAACAGGGTTCTCTTGGCCGCTTGTATTGACGCCGCCCCTGTACAAAACGATTTTTTCGATTCTGCCGGCGGGGTCGAAAAGCAATATTCCAACCTTGACGGTTTTGCGCTCTTCGTTTATATAAAGCGTTTCTCCCATCCGGAATTCATCCATCCGAAAATACAGCTCCGGACCGTTGGAGCCGAAAAAACGCCCATTTTCGAGCATTTCACGCAGACAGTCGGCGTTCAACTCCTTCAAATAGCCTTTGATAAAAGGATTTCCGTGCTTTTTTGCCGTGTGAGCGTCGGAAACGGCGTTGCCGACGCAGTGAAAAACTCCCCTGGCGTTGATCCGATCCCAGCGTGAAAAAGCCCTGCGGTTCCGGGAATTCAGCGCGTGATAATTAAAACCGTTCCAGACCTCAATTCCAGCGATGTTATCTATGTTCATCAAAAGCCCGTCACCGAATTCGTAACACGGGGCTTCGTATGGGTGCGCGAGAAACACCAGGCCGCCGGCGGACGTTATTTCATCGACAAAACGCTGCCATCGCGCGAGATTCGGCGACGAGCCCTGGATTTCAGGAGGATAAGGTTCGCCAGCGGTAAAATACGTCACTGCGTGCCCGCATCGGGTCGTGTATTCCCATCCCGCTGCGTGAAGGAAGCGCTCGGCACTCTGAGTCCTGGCAAAAGCCTCTATTTCCTTCAGATGATCAAGCGTATTATGCTCCGTGCTGTACAGGAAACTGTGTCCTTTGTCCAGCATGGATGTCCGATTTTCGTCCAGGGAACTCTTGCCGTCACTGTATGACGAATGTGCATGGGTATCGCCGGAATAATATCCCGCGCCTTTCACGTCGAAAACCGCCCATCCGAACGTTTCCATCTGCGCTTCCTTCTCCCAGCAATACAGACGGGTCCGTCCGCCATATAAAAATTTGACCGTAACCTCCCTCTCCCAATCGGCGCCGGGTTCGAGAATTCCGGTTTTGAACTCCATCGTCTCATCCGATTTGGCGCATAGCGGCGGTTGAAGGCTTATAGTTCCGCCGAGCGCGCGTTCGGAAACGTTTTGCGCGCATATTCTAAATTCGCAGGAAACACCGGGATTGCCGCTGCCGGACGGCGTTTCGATCCATACTCGCAAATGATCCATCCGAAAAATCGCTTCCCAGCCGAAAGGCTTCCTAAGCCGGAACCATAGCGGGACAGGGGTACCGCCTGATTTTGGGGATGGCGCGCAGCAGCTTTTTCGTATAGTCCTCTCTGGGAGAGACGAACAACTTCTCCGCCGGCGCGGCTTCGATAATCCTTCCCGCCCTCATGACCGCGACGCGATCGGAGATGTGCCGTACCACGGCCATATTGTGCGAGATGAACATTATGGATACTCCCTTTTTCTCCTTCAAATCCATCAGAAGATTCAGAATCTGAGCCTGAACCGATACGTCGAGCGCTGACGTGGGCTCGTCCGCTATGATGAGTTCAGGGTCGACGGCCATTGCTCTCGCTATCGCGACGCGTTGTTTTTGCCCGCCGGACATTTGATGAGGATATCTGCCGAGAAAATTTTTCGGCAGATCCACCATATCGAGCAGTTCTCCGAGGCGTTCGGGCAGAAGTTTCTTTGGCAGCAACCGGTTTACGAGGATTGGCTCCGCGAGCAGTCCGCCGACGTTCATGTTAGGATTCAGAGAGCTGTCCGGATCCTGAAAAATCATTTGCACCTTGGTTCTGTGCGGGCAGCCCTTACGGCGCGGATTCACGGAAATTTTTGTGCCAAAGACCGTTATCTCGCCGGAACAGATCTGTATGAGCCCGATCACGGCGCGTCCCAGCGTCGTTTTACCTGAGCCCGACTCCCCGACGATTCCGTATATTTCCCCGCGGTTCATTCCGAGGCTTACACCGTCCACGGCTTTTATAACGCCTTTTCCGCCGCGGCTGAAGAGATTCGCCCTTTTGCTGAAATGTACTTTCACGTCCTCGATGCGTAGTATTTCTTTGCCGTTCATGCGCGCACCTCCCTGGTAAATTTTGACGACATGTAATGCCCGCGTCCTATCTTCTCCACTTTGCCGGGGCGATCGTCCTCCGGGTCGAACAGCAAACCTTCGGCGGCGAGGCCCGATATGAAATCTTTTTTAGTTCTGAGCCTTGCTCCCGACCTCGTAGCGTCAGTCGGCACGGATTCCAGCAGCAGCCTCGTATAAGGATGGGAGGGTTGCCCGAAAATTTCCTCAATCGGGCCGCTCTCGACGATCACCCCGGAATAAATCACGGCCACTCTGTCCGCGTACTGTGAAACGAGTCCAAGATCGTGGGTAATGAGAAGCACCGCCATATTGTTTTTTTCCTTCAGGGCGTTTATCAGGCTCATAATTTGTTCCTGAACGGCCACGTCGAGGGCCGTCGTCGGCTCGTCCGCGATCAGGCACGTAGGATTGCACGAAATAGCCATCGCGATCATTATTCGCTGCAACTGTCCGCCCGAAAATTGATGCGGATAAGCGTTCATTCGCTCATCCGGATTTGGAATCCCCACCTCGTCCAACAATTTCAGCGCCCGCGTTCGCGCCTCGCGTCTCGTTACGGGCTCATGCGCCATTATTGTTTCCGCGATCTGCAAGCCAATTGTCGTTACCGGATTCATTGCCGTCATTGGCTCCTGAAAAATAATGGACAGATCCTTGCCCCGAACTTCGTCGTATCGCTCGTCGTCGAGGTCGCTCAGGACATAGCTCCGTCCGTCCCGCGCGGTAAAGGCAACTGTTCCGTCCACGCGGGGTTTGTCCAAGTTATTCCACGAGTGAAGCAGTCCCATAATCGAGTACGCGGTCATCGTCTTGCCGCTGCCCGATTCGCCGACCAAAGCGAGCGTTTCCCCGGAAAACACGTCAAAATCAATGCCTTTCACCGGACATGCCGAGCCTCCTTTGTTCTCGAAACGCACCCGCAAATTTCTGACGCGCAGGACGCTTGTCATATCGCACCGGCGCCGTTCGCATTCATGCGGACATCCAGTTCGTCGCGCACCCATTCCCCGATGCGCTGAACGCAATAAGAGAGCGTCACGATGGCGACGGTCGGAACCATCGCGACCCAAGGACAGGTCATAAGGGAGGTACGTCCCTCTCCCACCATTCGCCCAAGCGTCGCGGTGGGCGGCTGTACTCCGATCCCGACGAAAGAGAGCGATGACTCCAGCAAAAGTACGGCCGGAAAATTCAGCATGAGGAGTACTACGAGCTGAGACCTGACCTCCGGCAGAATATGACGAAGAATGATCCGGAAGGATGACGCGTTGTAGGTGACGGCGGCCGCAACGTGCTGTTTCTCCTTGACGCTCAGCGCGATGTTTCTCAGCAATTTCGCGTATGTCTCCCAGCGCGCCATTCCGACTAGCACCATCAGAACGGGTATGCTTCGCCCGAATGCGACCACGAGCAGCAATACGATCAGAATGTAAGGTACGGACTGCTGGAAATTCACGAGAGCAAGCACCGCTTTGTCCCATATTCCTCCGAAATAGCCCGACGTCAGCCCCAGCAGTACGCCATATGTCCCGCCCACGGTAAGGCCCGCGGCGACCATTGACAGGCTGATTCTTGTTCCGTACAACAGCCGGCTGAAAATGTCGCGGCCGAGTGCGTCAGTTCCAAAGATATGTGCCGTGTCGCCCCTGAATATCGTCGGAGGCATATTTCGTTCCAGAAGTTCAGTGTCGTCCGGGCCATAGGGGGCAAGCAACGCGGCGAATACGGCGCAGAACAGAATGACGGCGAGAATAACGAAGCAAATTTTTACCGTCGCGGGCATTCTCGCAATTAGTTTCATGCTAAGCCGCAGCCTCTCTGTTGATCCTCGGATCTGCCATCATACAGAGTATCTCCAAGGCGAAGTTGAGCATGATGACGATGGAAGCGAGGAACAAAATAATGCCTTGCACGACCGGAAAATCTCTGTCGAGTACGGCGTTGACAAGCGTGTAGCCTATTCCCGGCCAGGAAAAAACCGTTTCTATTACCAGGGAGCCCGTAACAATATCCACGATCACCATGCCAACCTGAGTGATGACAGGAATGAGCGCGTTTCTGAACGCGTACCCTATTATGATTCGCGTTCTGCCGAGGCCTTTTGCCACAGCCGTACGGATATAGCTCTGCGAAATGGTTTCGAGAACGCCGTTTTTTACGTACCACGCGATACTGATCGTCGGCCCCAAAGAAAAACAGGCTACCGGCATGATGTAGTGCAACGCGCCTCCCCCGCCCTGACTCGGCAAAATCTTCAGTTTGAAACTGAACAGCAGCATCAAAAAAATCGCCACGATGAAATTGGGTATCGAAAACAGCAGCGCCATCACGTTATCGACGACCGAAACGGCGAAGCTCCCCCTCTTCAGGGCTATACAGACGCCAAGGGAAATCCCGCAGGTTACGCTCAGTATAAATGCCCGGACGCCGAGTTTCAACGTTTCAACAGAGCGTGCCGCAAGGATTGTTCTCACGTCTCTGCGCTCGCGTATGCTTTCGCCAAAATCCGCACGGAGCAGGTTCTTCAGGTAAATGACAAACTGCTCCGCGTAACTTTTGTCGAAGCCGTATTTCGCGTTGAACAGCTCCAATTGTCCCGGTTCCAGCCCATCCGGATACATCGCTTCAATGGGGCTGCCAGTCAGTCGCGACGAGAAAAAAACCAGCACCACGATCCCTGAGAGCGTGAATAAACCGATGGAAAGACGCCTGAGCATATATCGAATCATCGTCATGCGGCGATTCCGGCAGCGCGTGCCGCTACCGGGCGCTTGCGCTTATCTCTCCGCCGCGGAGCCCAAGCGTGTGCGCCCTCAGATTGAAGGGTATCCGGTAATCGATCCCCTGCCTTACCGCGAGTGATTCGTAGGGTTTATACAAATATATGAATGGCGTTTCGGAGCGGAAATAATCCAGCATCCACCGAAGGGCTTTTACCCGTTCGCCGGTGTCTGAACTGTAGCGGGCGGTTTCGAACTGCGTTATGTATTCCTCCGTAGGCAGGAATTCCTTTTGATTCGCGGCCTCTCCCTTTGGCGACCAGTGACGCTCGATGACCCCCATAGGATCGTTGTAGTAAAGCGGATTGGACCACGTACGTATTCCGGCTTTCTTCCTGTCGATTGCCGTATAGCTGTCAACTTCGATCAATTCGCCCTTCACCCCTATTTTTTTCCACATATCGATAACGGCCTGGGCAGCGAGGTCAGCATACGTATAATAGTTGGATACGTTGTAAATTTGAACGGATTCTCCGTTGTAATCCGATTCGGCCAGCAGTTTTTTGGCCTCTTCGGGGTCGTATTTAATGTCTTCTTTATCTGGGAAGTATAGCGTCTCGCCGTAATTTTTGAACTGGTACGCGATCGCGGGCTCCGCCTTGCCTTCCCAAAGAGAGGCGGTAATGGCCTGCCGGTCTATCGCGAGATCGAGCGCTCTGCGGAGTTTTGCGTCGTCCGTGACCGGATTGCTCGTCACGAAACAATAGATATGGTACATCGGGAAAATGGTTCCAATCAGTTTTATTTTATCATTTTCCTCAAATACGCCGTCCTGGTCGGGTGGAATATTCGTGATCATATCCATCTCGCCGGTCATTACGGCCGTGATACGGGAAGCGATCTCGGGAATCAGCGTATAGCTCACCTTCGCGAAGGGCGCGCGGTCTCCCCAGTAGTCGTCAAAACGCTCCAGAGTCACTTTCTGTCCGGGCTCAAATCCCGTCACTTTGTAAGGGGCGGTGGTTATGGGCGCCAGAGCCGCTTTGTCGATTCCGACTTTTTCCGCATAGTTTTTCGACGTGACGCCGGCGTTTGGATCGGAGAGCAAGTGTTCAAGCAACGGTTCGTTTTTGAACGTATGAGCCTTCAGTGTCAGCGCGTCCACCACTTCGAACTCCCTGAAATTCGCCAGCAGGTATGAGTGAGCCGTGACATAGGCGGGATCTTCCTCCGCGATGACTCGGTTGAGGGAATAAGCGACGTCTTCGGCGGTCATTATGCTGCCGTCGTGAAATTTCACGTTCGGGCGCAGTTTAATTTCCCAGGCGAGTTCGTCCGTCTGCTTCCATTCGAGAGCGATCCCCGGCTTGAATGCGAGCGTTTCCGAAGAGGAATCCCTCATTATAAGCGTGTCGTAAATGTTGTAATACACTTGAATACCGGCGTTGGAAACGGACGCGTTGGCGTCGAGCGTATCCGGCAGAGTCTGAACCCCGATACGCAATTCCGCGGATGAATCGCCGGTTCCCCCGGCAGCAGCGGCCGTCCTAAACGAAACAGCCAGTGATCCCATAAAGATAACCGTTGACAAAATTGCCACTAAATATGTCCTTCGTTCAAACTTTTTCATCACTTGAAACCTCTCTTTTCTTGAAATAGAGCCGTTGGCTCTTTTTGCTCAAATTTTTGCCCGCCGCAAACGTCAGACATCTTTTTACATACGTGATTGAGCGGCCCGCCGTGTAATTTATAACAAACGCAGCAAAATGCCCTCGACATCCTCCTGCGACAGATTAATCGGATTGTTGTCACTCCTTCCCTTTGTAAAGGAATTTCCGGCAATTTGGGGTATGTCGCCGGGGCGGATACCGTAGTCGCTCAATCTCTTTTTTATTTGAAACCGGTCGAAAATACCGTCCATTATTTTTTTTACATCTCCCGGGACCTCAGCGCCGAATGCTTCGAGCAGAAGGTTCCCCTCGGGTACGGCCGTCCAATTTATCTCAAGAAGGCTGCCAAGCGTCAGGCTCGCCGCGATTCCGTGTTCGACGCCGAAATACAGCGTCAGCGGGTATGAAATGGAATGGCATGCCGTAGTGCGCGTATTGCTGAACGCGAGGCCGGCGAGCACGCTTCCGAGGGCAAGTGCCTGCCGCGTAGCGCAGCCGTCGATTTCAAAAGCTTCGCCGCGCATCCAGCCTGTTAAAATACGGATTGCCCTCAGTGAATACGACGACGAAACCGGATTCGCGCTTTTCGCCCAGTACGCCTCCACCGCGTGACACAGCGCGTCCAAAGCGACGGTAATTGTGGCGCGCTCCGGCAATCCGATCGCCAGTTCCGGAAGGATCAGGGCGTATTTCGCGAAAAATCTCGGGCTCGATAATGAATATTTGCGTCCTATTTCCCTGTCCCACAAAGTCGCCCACGGCGTGACCTCCGAACCTGTCCCGGCCGTCGTCGGAACCGCCAGCATATCCGCCGATTTGGGGTTATAGAGGTATCTTTTCTCAAGAATGATCTCCCGAAGCTCATCCCCGCCGGCGACGCTGATTCCCTTCAGCGCGGTGAGCGATTTCGCCATATCGAGGACGCTCCCCCCTCCCACAGCCACGGCTAAATCCCAATCATAATTTTCTGTTTCACGGTGCAGGGAGATAAAATCTCTGATGTCGGGATTCGAACGATCGAATTCCATGACCATGGGGGTTCTCTCCCTCGCCGGCGCCAGGACGCGATCCAGCGCGTTGTTCGACAGGACTTCCCTGTTCCAGACTATGAAGAGAGGTTTGAGATATTTCTTGTTTTCCAGTTCTTTTCTGATCAAAGAGCATGAGTCAGACCAGAAATAAAGCTTGACCGGATTATAAAAAAACATTGAAACAACCCTCCTTCAACCATTTCGATCGTATTTTATGCGTATGGCGTAAAGGCTCCGTTAAAGAAATGTAACAATTTCGTCAAAAGCATAACGGCGTACGCGCAATGCGCGTCCCTACAATTCCCAATTCCATATTGGCCATGGGGGTCCGTCTGCGCGTTTATAATTTTTTCATTTCCTTGTAGCCTGAATTCCGGTTAGCGAAGGCGAAAAATTCAGCGTCGCAAAAATTATGCGAACCTATATGGAGGTATTGCTTTGAAATCTTCCGAGCAGTTGAACGCGAAGCTGCGCGCTCTCTCAAAAGAAACCCAGGTCAGGCCGCAAGCCTTGCTCCGCCTCTACCTGATGGAACATTTGCTTGAAAGAATATCCTCCAGGCGCACCCGAGGACGCCGATCAAGGGCAAGCCCCAATATGCGGCGGCTGTATGCGTTTGCCGCAGCAGCATATCGCCGGGCAAACGCAAGAACGCAAGCGCTGTGCGAAACTGCAATAACCCTGTCACGAAAAGCGTTGCCATAGTGAACGCAAGGGTTGTGGATGACAAATGACGCGAATACGGCAATACCGATCCATTTGTGCGCAACGTCCCCGGTGATGCGATAAGCGTAAGCGCATAACAAGAGAATGGTCGCTGCCGGTTCATATTACGGTCTGCGCGAGCCTTTTTCTAATTTTCACCTGATCATCCCGAGACCGCTGAGCCAGGAAGTTACGTCCTTGTTCGGCAATGTTACTCTTGGGTTATCTGC
>JAISYN010000194.1 GCA_031269915.1 Synergistaceae bacterium | reverse complement strand
CTTATCGGAAGTTGCACAGCGGTAAATCCGTTAAAAAAACCCTGACGATCCCCGAATGGATGGACGAAATGGCTTCGGCCAAAGGCATCAATTTCTCGCAGTTGCTTCAGGACGCCATCGCCAACAGGTTAAAAATCGAATAAATCCCGCGCAAAGGCTGGCTCTGTGCGACCCCTTGCAGATCGCGTCCGTGAATTGTGTATCTGCTATCATACGCCCAGAAACTCAACCGCGTTTCGGTTACGTCCACCTGACAATACCGAATACGCCCATTAACCTATGTTAGAATAAATGGGGTGTCGTATGGTAACTGCCGCATACGAGGGAAGGGGTATAGCATGAAATATTACGCGCACAGCAAAGGGGACAACAAGGCGGACTGGGAGCTTCTGATCGTCCATCTGCGGAATGTGGCGGCAACATGCAGGAATTTTGCGGAAAAATTCGACGCCGGCGGCTTAGGTGAACTCGCGGGTCTTCTGCATGACATAGGGAAGTACGTCAAAGACTTCATCCTCAGGTTGGAAGGCAAGCCGATCAAATTGGATCACTCGACGGCCGGGGTGCAAGAAGCACGGAAGCGTCTGTCCCATGCGAGCGGCATCGCTCGAATCGTAGAATATGTCGTCGCGGGGCATCACAGCGGACTGCCTGATTACGGCGCGATCAACGATAGCGGTTCGCTTAAAAACAGGATTTTTAAAACCATCGGCGATTATTCCGCCTATCGCGAGGAAATTGACATACCCGAGACTACGCCCAAACTTCCTCCGCTCATAGAGGAAGCCATCACAAGCGGTAAAGCATCCGCCCCCTACAGCCTCTTTTTTCTCATCAAAATGCTTTTTTCATGCCTGGTTGACGCGGATTTCCTCGAGACGGAGCGGTTCATGAACCCGGACATGAGCTTGTACCGCAGATCGTATCCAAGCTTGGGCGAATTGGAGGGAAGCCTGAACGAGCGCCTTGCAATCATGAAGGCCGACGCCGAAGCGACGCCGCTGAATCTGAACCGCAACGCGATTCTCGCCGCGTGTATCGACAAGGCCACGCACGAACCGGGGCTGTTTTCCCTCACCGTGCCCACGGGAGGCGGCAAAACCTTGTCGTCGCTTGCTTTCGCGATGCGCCACGCGGTGACGCACGGTATGGACAGGATCATCTACGTGATTCCCTACACGTCGATCATCGAACAGACCGCCAAAATATTCAAGGGTATATTCGGAGAGGAAAATGTGCTGGAACATCACAGTAACTTTGAATTTCTCGACTTCCGCAACGATTTCCGCAACGATTTTGATTATGAAAACAATCCCGGGAACGACGCGGAAAAGACCGCTTACGCGATCAAGCTCGCGTCGGAGAATTGGGATGTGCCAATCATCGTCACGACCAACGTGCAATTCTTCGAAAGCGTGTACGCCAACAAAACGGCAAGGTCGAGAAAGCTGCATAACATTGCGAACTCGGTCCTCATCTTCGACGAGGCCCAGTTGCTGCCGGTCAATTTCCTGCTACCTTCACTGGAATGTCTATGCGAACTCTGCGAAAACTATCATTCGAGCGCCGTACTCTGCACTGCGACGCAACCCTCGTTACGCGAATACTTGCGCGAAGGCGTTCCGCTCATCGAGATCGTGGATCCAGCAACATTTTCAGAGGATGATTTCAGGCGCGTCAAATACGAAAATCTCGGGACGGTTGACAAAGAACATCTCGTACGCGCCTTGTCCGCGCACAGCCAAGCCATGTGCGTGGTCAACAACAGGGACCTTGTAAAGAGCATATTCATGAATTTGCCCCAGGAGAGCAGATACCATTTGAGCGGGAATATGTGTGCGGAACACCGTAGCCAAATGTTGAAGGAAATAAAGAAGAAGCTCGTAGCGGGAGAGCCGGTACTCCTCGTTACGACGCAGTTGATCGAAGCGGGCGTGGATATCGACTTCCCGTTTGTTTACCGGGAGGTCGCGGGTATCGACTCGATAATTCAAGCCGGCGGGAGGTGCAACAGGGAGGGAAAACACGCTACGGGCCATGTTTTTGTATTTAAAATAGAGGGCGAGATCAGGCGAGGGTACTTGGACAGAACCGCGGGCCTCGGCGACGAAACGATACGTAAGTTCGATGAAATCGACTCCGAGGGCGCAGTCGCCTCTTATTTTCAAGAACTCTACCGCCGCGAATCCCTCGACAAGTATGAAGTGTTGCCAGAATGCATGAACAGGGAAATGCAGTACCCGTATAAGGAGATTGCGAACCTGTTCAAACTCATCAAGAACGACGCCGTGTCCGTCATAATCCCGTATGACGACAAGGCAAAAGGCTTGATCGGGAAATTGGAATATGGGGGGAACAAAATCGCGAGGAAGCTCCAAAGATATACGGTGAACGTCTATGGCTCAGCTGAGGGCAACGGCTTCCCCTCCAAGCGCAACAGCTTCCCCGCCACCGGCAATTTTCGCAGATTGCTCGACAGCGGCGGCATTAGAGTCATCAACGAAATCTATTATGTGCTGAATATCGAAACAGTCGGAGAAAGCATCGACGAAGCCTCGCTCTATTCGACGGATGTGGGACTGCGGATAGAAGGCAATGAATTCATCTGGTGACGGAGTAAGAGCCTTCCACTATTCGAAGGACGTGGGACTGCGGATAGAAGGCAACGAATTCATCTGGTGACGGCGCAGCGAACCGGGGATAACATATAACGCTATCCCCGCGATTTTATTTATAAACAATTTAATGTTTCAATTCACATCAGAAAAAACTTCTGATGACCTCTTGACAGTATCATATATGCTGTGCAATAATATTTTCATTAACATGTTAATAAAAATGATATCATTAATTTATCGCTATGTCAATGAAGTGAAATATGTTTTCAGGGAATGTTACCGATTCGTACGACGTTGATTAGGGGGTGAAAAGACTGATGGGCTATGGCATAAAGCTTTTGGTATGGGGAGATCTCGCCTGTTTTTCACGGCCTGAGATGAAGGCGGAGCGCGTGAGCTATGACGCCATGACGCCTTCCGCCGCAGTGGGTATTCTGTCCGCTCTTCATAGAAAACCGGCGATCAAATGGCGCATCGACCGCATCCACGTACTCAAGGAGATCAAATTCACGAATATACGCAGGAACGAGGTGGAGAATAAAATCCCGGTCGAGAAGGCAAGCAGCGCGGCCAAGGGTTTGGCTGTGGACCTGCATCAATACGCGACGGCGGAGCGGCAGCAACGCGCAACGCTCATGCTGCACGATGTCAAGTACCTTATCGAAGCGCACTTTGAGATGACCGACAAGGCCGGAGAAAGCGACACGCCCGCGAAGCACTATAACATCTTTCTGCGCCGGGCGCGGAGCGGCTCGTGCTTCCACACACCCTGTTTCGGCTTGCGGGAATTTCCGGCAAACTTCAGGCTGTTTAACGAAGAAGAGTACCCACCTCTTTCCTATTACCGCGACAAAGAGGAGATCGACTTGGGCTACATGCTTCACAGCATCGACTACAGCCATGATATGCGCCCCCGGTTTTTCAGGGCAAAGATGTGCGGCGGCGTGATAGACGTACCGGAGGTGAGCGCGCTATGATCCTCGAAAAACTTGCGAAGTATTACGACGCGCTATCCGAAAGCAACCCCCCCTTCGTCGCTCCCATAGGTTACAGCAGCGCGAAGGTGGGCTTTGAGATATTGCTTTCGGAGGAAGGCGAAATCCAAAAAATACTCGATTTGAGGCAGGACTCCGGCAAAAAACTCGTTCCTGTCGAAAAATTCGTGCCGCTTCAAAAAAGAAGGTCTTCCAATATAGAACCTTATTTCCTCTGCGACAAAAGCAAATACGTCTTTGGGTTCGAATCAAGCCGTGAACAGAGCAAGGCCATGCCGGGCGACGGCGAAACAGAGCGGCAAAGCTCCGTTTACCCGGATCATTTCAAAGCTTTCAAAGAATTGCATGAACGCCTGCTCGGCCAGGTTGACGATGCGGAGGCGAAGGCCGTGCTCGCCTTCCTCCACGCATGGACGCCCGAATCGGCCGCAGAACATCCGGAGATAGCCGGACGGGAGAACGACATTTCAGGAGCGCCGAGTTTCGCCTTTGCGCTTGAAGGGAGCGGCTCTTACGTTCATGAAAATCCGAAGATAAGGGACATCTGGGGAAACGTTTTTTCAAATGATGCATCGGAATATTCGTCGCAATGCCTGATCACGGGAGAAGTCGCTCCCATCGCAAACGTCCATCAGGCCATCAAGGGCGTCGTCGGAGCGCAGTCGAGCGGGGCGGCCATTGTGAGTTTCAACATCCCTTCGTTTAGATCCTATGGAAAAGAGCAAAGCTACAACGCGCCCGTCAGCCGGACCGCGATGTTGAAATACACGGCCTCGCTGAACTATCTGCTGTCCGGCAAAAACAATATCCGGATAGGCGATACCACTATCGTGTACTGGGCGGAGAGGCTCGCGCCGCGGGAAGAAAACTTTTTGTTATCCATGCTGAATCCGAAGATCACGGCGTCCGGCGATAAAACGGACAACGATGTGGATACCGTTGTCGTTACAAAAGGAGAAACTGAACGCGAAATCAGTGGAGTATTGGAAGCGGCAAAAAGCGGCAGGCGCGTCATAGACCCCCTGCAGCAGTTGAGCCTCGATCCGGATCTCACCTTCTATATACTCGGACTCGCGCCGAACGCAAGCCGACTGAGCATAAGGTTCTGGCTCGTAAACAGTTTCGGCGAACTTATCGAAAAAATATCGAAACATTACTCGGATATGGACATCGAAAAACCGCCGCGGGCTTTTGAATACACGCCCACGTGGGCGCTTCTGGAAGAGATCGCGGCGCCCGGAAAAAATAAAAAGATCCCGAACAGTTTGATTTCGTCCCTGAATTACTCCATCTTCAACGGGACAGAGTATCCGTATGCAATGTTATCGGCAATGTCAGGTAGAATCCGCGCGGATAAGAAGATCAATTATCAGAGAGCCGGATTCATTAAAGCGTTTCTCAATCGTCGCAACAGTAATCAAAATCAAAAGGAGGTATTTGCCGTGTCACTGAATCCGGAAAACACAAACCCCGCGTATCTGCTCGGAAGGCTGTTCTCGCTATTGGAGAAAGTGCAGCTTGAGAGCGCCGACGGAAAACTCAACAGTACTATCAAAGATCGC
>JAISYN010000159.1 GCA_031269915.1 Synergistaceae bacterium | reverse complement strand
GACAACGGAGGGGCCTACCTCATAAGAGTGACTCTCTCAGTCGACGAAATAGAATTCGGAAGCGTGGATATGGCAATGATCGGAAGCAATAAAGACGCCTGAGGGCCGGTTCATTGTATATTCATTATATCAACAGGCGCGACTCCTTCCCCGGGAATCGCGCCTGTTGATTTTCACCGTCGTCCGCCATTTAACACCTGTTCCCGCAACAGGCGAGCGAGATTTTGCATTTTCTAATACAGAATATAGCTGTAATTGGTTTCACCGCCTTGATATCTCATGTACGTATCATATCGCCCGCATTCGGACATAGTACGGGCTGACAGCTACAGCTATACTTTACTTCATTTTTCCCCCGGTTTCCCCATCTCCACGCGCGCGGCGTCTATTGCCTCGCGCACCTCTTTTATCCACTTTTCGCGTTTTTGGGGTTCTATCTTCATGCCTTTGGGATCGTTCAGCAGAAAATCCAGCTTCTTCTCCTGAAGTTTAAGGTATTCCAGCGCTTTTTTGCTGTGTGACGAATCATCACGGAACGCCGCGAGTTCCTCGTCGGCTTCCTTTACAAATGCCCTGCTCATCACGGGTTCCTCCTTACGAACCGTTCATTGCTCACAGCCGGATACCTTTATTGGGAACACCTAAAAACGACTTTTACGTTATTTTAACCTTCAACGAGGGCTTCATGAAACGGATATTATAGTTTTGACTCTCGTTTTTACCCTCTGTGAGGCCTCTCTTGCTCCTCTTTCCCGATTTTGGGCGCTATACCGCCTTGGTTCGTGACAAACGGCAAAATCTCATCATGTTGTACGCTTGTTCCTTAGACCGACCTTTGCCGCATCGGAGGACTCTGCTATTTCTCCGCCTATAATCACTATTTCCTCAAATTTCTGGCTGTCGCGGACATTTGCGGGGCTCACTTCATAATCCCCGCCTAGGTGGTCTGATACTGTTGATATTATACAATCTTGACTATGTTTTTCATACCATGTCTCAGGAGGAATTTTTAGAGGTTCCCTATGACCATAGTGCGTAATCAATGCATGATAACAAACATCACGATTCGATTATAATTTATTTTGTTCTTCCTACGCTGTCGCGGACTATCAGTTTCACTGGAGTGAGAATTTTTACGTTGACGGCTTTCGCTCCTGACATCTGATGCAGTAGGTTTTCAACGGCGGCATCGGCCATCATGGGGATATTTGTGTCAATTGTAGTCAAGCTTGGAACAGAATAGAGTGACTGATCGACGTTGTCGAAACCTGTGATGCTCACGTCGTCGGGGATTTTCAGGCCGAATTGCGAAATCGCCTGCATGGCGCCGAATGCGGAGCCATCGTTGAAAGCGGCTATAGCGGTAGGTATCTGACAAGTCTGCAGCGAGTGTAAAAGTTTACCGACCTCTCTGTAACCGCTGGCCGCGTCCCATTCGCTATCCATGATATATTTGCCACAAACAGGGATATTCGCTTCGTACATCGCGTACAGGAAACCTTTCATGCGTTCTTTCGACGATGTGTAATCCCGTATGCCGCGCAACACGGCAATTTTTCTATGTCCCATATCTATAAGATGCCTGCAGGATAAATAAGATCCTTCAAAGTTGTTCTCAAGGACGCTGGGAATGTTTTCGCAGTATTCGTTGAGCAAAACGCTTGGGATACGCCGCGACACGGCGTAATCTATATGCGGTTTATGGATGTTGCTGATAAAAAGCACTCCGGCGAAATTTCTATTACCAAACAGCGCGCTGATATCATCAGTTTCATCCAGAGTTGAATAATACACTTGATACCCGTGGCGGCGGCATCTATCCTCGACATTAAAAAACAGGTTCGAATAAAAAGGCTGCGAGATACGGTTTTCGTTGGTCACGCTTCTTGGCAGAAAAAAAGCCACGGAATTGCCGTTTTGCACGGGCTCACGCCTCATGGCCGCGCTAGGCAGGATAACCTTTGTGCCGATGCCTGGCATTTTTTCCACCACTCCGTCGTCGACAAGTAATTTGAGGGCTTTTCGAACGGTGGCCCTGTCCACTTCGAATACTTTGCCTATTTTCTGTTCCGACGGTAAAAGGTCATTAGTCTCGTACTCGCCCGTCGCTATTTTTTCGCGCAGAGTTTCGTACACCTTGACATAAAGATACTTTCCTTTGATAATGCTCCCCATCAGATATCACCGCTAACTCCGCTAAAGTTAAGAACGCTACAACTGCGCATCATGTCCTGGTTTTCGCCATACTTCGCTTCAGGCTTCAACGTATTATTACAAATTAATCAGTTTGAGGCAACTAGGGCGTGTTGACGCTATTGTCATAATATTTGTGCCAGAGACATTTTGGGTGTGATGTTTTTTGTGTTACATATGCTTGAGGTTGCTTTGATTTCTTACCTAGCGTCAACACGCCCTAGTTGCCATTATAGGTTTATCAAGGTGCTGGACATGCTTTGACGTGCAAGTTCAAGAAAATATTTTTGTAATCAGCCTGTATTTACTCGTTTATTTTCAAGTAATTAAAGGCTATTTGTGACAATTGCTCTGTAAAATAATACACAGTGGCGTAGATTTCACCTGCAAAGTTCGAATATGTTCAATATATCCCGCTTGGCCAACGGCAGAAAATTACCTGTCTTTTTTGTGTCGCCTTTTGTGCACTTGGACGCCATTTCGTCCCATCTGTCATCTCCTATATTTACCTGCGACAAGCGTACAGGCATGCCCATCTTTACAAATAGTTTTTCGATTCTGTCTATCCCTTCCAACGCGGTGCGCTCAGGATTTTCAAAATCCTGCTCCACATTCATCACGCGAACGGCAAACTGGACAAATCTTTTTAAATTATGACGGAACACATACTTGCACCACGCCGGAAAAACAATAGCCAGCCCGGCGCCGTGCGCTATGTCGTATATTGCGCCCATTTCGTGTTCGATGTCGTGAGAGGAGAAGTCGCCTATTCTGCCAGTCTCCATGAGATTGTTGTGAGAGATCGAACCTGCCCACATTATCTCGGCTCGAAGCCTGTAATCGTCCGGATTTTCGAAAACTCTGCCCGATTTGTCTACCATGGTTTTTAAAAGCCCTTCACACAACCGATCCGTGAGTTCGACGTCTGTTACGTTCGTAAAATAACGCTCGAGAGTATGCATCATGATGTCAACGCATCCGCAGGCCGTCTGATAAGGCGGCAGAGTATAAGTCAGTTCAGGGTTCATTATGGCAAAAACGGGGCGTATCAAGTCGTTCCCGTAACCGCATTTCAAGAGTTCGGTCTCGTTTGTGATGACGGAGAACATGCTTGATTCGCTGCCGGCCGCCGGAATAGTCAGAATGACACCGACTTTTATGGCGGACTGCGGCTTTTGTTTTCCGGCAAAAAAATCCCAAACGTCGCCTTCATAAGGAATACCTAGCGCGATAGCTTTTGCGGTATCGATTGCGCTGCCGCCGCCGACGGCCAGTATGAAATCTATTTTTTGGCCCCTGCCGGACTTTATTCCCTCGCGAACCAACGAAAGCCTCGGATTGGGCTGTGCACCGCCGAACTCGACGAACTCGACGCCGGCGTTTGTCAAGGATTTGACGACCTTGTCAAACAGTCCAGATTTTTTGATGCTCCCTCCGCCGTAGACCAACAAAACCTTTTTCCCATGACGTTTGGTCTCTGCGCCCACTTTGTCTTCCATTCCGCGTCCAAAAAGTATTTTCGTACAATAACCGAATACAAAATTTTCCATATGTCAATTTCCTCCTTTTTTCCTGTCGCTGTTCATATATACTGAGAGCAATATTACGACTCCTTTCGCTAAAGGTTGAACATTCGGTGAAATATGAACCAGGCTCATAACGTTGTTCAAAACGCACAGCACCAACAGGCCAGTGACGGCTCCCGTGACGCTGCCTTTGCCTCCCATCAGGCTAACTCCTCCAATGGTACAGGAAGCTATGGAATCCAGAGCCAGGAGATTGCCTGTGTCCGGATCGCCTGTACCGACCCTGCATACAAAAAGGAAACCGGCGAATGCGCAGAGAACCGATGACAGGCAATACGCGGACAAGTTCACCGGTTTGACTGGCATACCGCTGAAGAACGCGGTTTTGGGGTTGCCGCCGACCGCGTATAACGAATAACCAAACTTGCTTTTCATATAGAGCGCTATCAAAAGCGATATTGCGATGCACATCCAAATGGGAAGGATCAGGCCGAATACCTCCATTTTGTACAATTGGTTGAGACTCATGGAAAGCATTGCGCCGTTGATGCTGTGCTCTATCTTCGCGCCGTTTGTCGTGACTTTTGCTACGGAATATACTATTTGCGACATCCCGAGTGTAATGACAAAAGCGGGCAGCCGGAGATAGCTGACGATCAGACCGTTGGCTGTCCCGATAATCAGTCCGGCTAATAAGGCTATGACGAGGGCTAAAACAATGCCGTATCCTTGAAAGAGCACCACCAAGACGCTGGAAATGGCTACAACCGCGCCAACCGAAAGGTCGATCCCTCCAGTCAATAGAATGACAAATTGCGCTAATACCACAAAAAGCAGCATAGCATTCTGCCGCATAATATTGACGAGGTTGTTGGGCATTATAAACACACCTTTGGAAAGCACTGTCGCTGTTGTCACAAGGATAGCGAGTATCAATAAAGATCGTAAAAGCGCGACAGATGTGTCGTTTATCTTCTTCATTTTTCAGCCGTCCTCCGGTTTTTATCCTTTCCGCCGTAGTTTCTGAAAACGCTCAGGATGACGGCCGCCAGTATGAGCATCCCTTTGAACACTCCCTGCCAGAACGGGTTGATCCCAGTTAGGTTTAGCATGCTGGCGATACACTGAAAGATAAATACCCCAGCCATTGTGCCGAGGACAGTTCCTTCACCGCCGGACAAAGACGCGCCGCCAACGATGACGGCCGCTATGCTTTCGGTTTCGTAATTGTTTCCGCCTACGGGAGAACCGGAGACCAGCCTCGAACACCAGATCATACCGCCTATGGCGCAGAAAAAAGAACAAAGCATATGAACCATTATCTTTATTCGCGGGACATTGATACCACTCAAAAGTGAGTTGTTTTCGTTGCTTCCTATAGCGTAAAGATATCGGCCCGATCTTCTGTAAGTCAAAAAATAGTGAATGACGGCGGCGCAAACGAGCAGCAGGATGGACGAGTAAGGAACCCACGCGATTCTTCCCGCTCCTATGATTTTGTAGTACTCGTTATCTATAGGAACGGGTTTGGCATTTGCCAGCATCAACGCCATACCTCTCGCTATGCCCATCATGCCGAGCGTCACGATAAAAGCCGGCATCTTGGTTTTGGCGACCAGCAACCCATTCGCGAGCCCAATGAGAAGACCCATCGCTATCCCCGCGATTATAGCCGGTATAAACCCGTAAGTGCGTATGGTCACTGATACCACTATCGAAGTGAATGCCACAAGCGATCCCAGAGAGAGGTCTATTCCGCCGGTCAGGATGACAAGAAGCTGCCCGAGCGCCAGGAAACCCGTGACCATTGACTGTGACATTATCGCGGTGAGATTGCGCGAATCTGTGAAATTTGGCACGATCGCGGAAAAAAGAATGAGAAGTATCACAAGAGCGACCAAAGATGTATTGGCGGAGAGGAAGCGCGCCAAATATCTTTTATCGAATTTCGGCATCATAACCCCATCACCTTTTCGCTGGATTTCAGAGCGCTGGACAACACTTTTTCCTCGGTGGCTTCCGCTCCGTCCAATTCACTCGTCACAGTTCCTTCGCACATTACTATTATTCGGTCAGACTGCGTCAACAGTTCCGTCATATCGGAGGAGATCAGGATGACGGATTTACCGAGGGCGACCATCTCCCTTATGATCGAGTATATCTCGGTTCTTGCGCCCACGTCGACGCCTCGGGTTGGTTCGTCGAGAATGACTATGTCGCACTCGGCCAACAGGAGTTTCCCCAGAATAACTTTTTGCTGGTTTCCTCCGGAGAGGTAACGAATCAACTTGTGTGGATCGGGCGGGCGGACTGTCATTTTGTCGACCATCTCAACAGCCGCGGCATTGATTTTCCTCCATGCGATCAGCCCCATTCGGCTGGTTTTCTCGATAAGCGCATAGGTTATATTGTCCTTCACCGGACGTTCCGCTACTATTCCTTCAGAAGTGCGATTTTCGGGCAGCATGCCGATACCCATTTGAAGAGACTGTCTGGGGTTCGATATAACCGTGCGCTTGCCGAACACTGACACCTCGCCCGAATCCAGCTTGTCAGCGCCTATGAGCGCACGCATTACCTCTGTACGCCCAGCGCCCACGAGCCCGCCGAACCCCAAAATCTCGCCCCGATGAAGGACGAACGAAACATCTTTTACCATCTTGCCAGCGGAGAGATTTTTCACTTCCAGTACCACTTCATCGCTTTTATATGTATTTTCCGATCGCTTAAACTCTATATTGCGGCCAACCATAGCCTGTATAAGCGTTTCTTTCGTGAAATCGGCAATCGGTTTCGAGTGAATGAGTTCACCGTCGCGCAAAACCGTAATTCTGTCGCCGAGTTGGAATATCTCGTCCATATGATGGGATATATAAAGTATCGCCATGCCTTCACTTTTCAGATCATTTATTATTCGAAACAGCACATCTATCTCTTTATTTGTGAAAACCGATGTCGGTTCGTCAAAAATCATAACTTTGCTGTTGAGGTGAAGGGCTTTGGCAATGGCCACGGTCTGTTGTTCTGCGAGCCGCAGTCTCGAAAGCGAAATATTGAGAGGAATGTCGACGTCGAGCTTTTTGAAAAGCTCCGCAGCTCTTGCTGTTGCCGTTTTTTTATTGATATTCCCGAATCCCGTACAAGGCTCGACCCCAAGCATGATATTTTCGACGGCATTGAGATGAAGCGCGAGATCTATTTCCTGGTATATCGTGCTGATACCGTTCTCGCGGGCCCAGCGTGGAGCAATCTCTCTCAGACTCTGCCCGAGGTATGTTATCGTACCGGCGTCCGGGAAATAAGCCCCGGAGATGATTTTGATCAGAGTCGATTTGCCGGCGCCGTTTTCGCCGACCAGGCAATGTACTTCCCCCGGATATAAAGTAAGCGAAATATCACGCAGAACCTGAATGCTCGAAAAAGATTTCGAGATGCCTGACATCTGCAATACGGCTTCTTTGTTCATATAATCTCTCCTTTTGAAGGTTGAGAGAGTTTTAGCTGTCCGGGCGCCGTTTGTCGCTGATATCGGACGCCCGAACCACTAAACACGAATTTGATTCGTGCTGAAACGATTTACTTTAGAACGGGGAGTTATTAGCCGTGATCTCCTTGATGTAAGCTTCCGCTTCCTCTTTTTTGTCAGAGTCGAAAACCTTTATATCTAGGGGTTGACGCGCCGGCACCGACTCTCCGTTGGCTATCTTGATGGCGGTCGTGATCGCCATATCCCCGAAGAAAGGAGGCGTCTGCGTCTCGCGCGCGATGTTCCCGTTCACGACTTCCTGAATGGCTTTGTAATAACCGCCCTCTCCGACAAGGTAACCTTTGAGTTCGTCGCGGCCGGCATTTTCGATTGCTTCAAGCGCGCCGAGAGTCATATCGGAATAATCGGTGCGAACTATATCTATCTGGCCTTTGGGGTACGCCTGAAGGAAATTCTCCATGACGCGCAGGCCTCCTTCTTTCGTAAAACCAGCGTCTTCGGTGGCTATCGTCTTTATGTTGGGATAATCCTTCATGACCGCGTCCCAACCCCGGTTAGCGTCGATAACGGGAGAAGCTCCGGCCTGTCCTTGAACGTGTACTACGCTGCCCTTTGCCTCGCCGTATTTCGCTTTGAGAAGCTCGATCGTTTTTTCAGCCAACAAACGGCCGGATTCCTCGTGACTCTGGGCAATTTCGCTCTTGTACATGCCGACGCCTGGTTCCGCGTTAATCGTCCTGTCAATGATGATAAGAGGGACCTGAGCTTCGTCACACATAGCTACGACAGGAACGAGAGCCGCTGATTCCAAAGGCGACACTATCAACACGTCAGGGTGTTGTGCGAGGAGGTTCTGGACATCTGAGAGCTGTTTCGAAGGATCCTGTTCGGCGTTAGTGGTGATGAAATCAACGCCGTATTTCTCAGCTTTCGTCTCCATCTCCTTTTGGTTGGAGACGCGCCATTCGTTGATCAGTTCAGCCTGAGCGTACGCAACCTTTATCTTCTTTTCAGCCGCGGGCGAAACCGCGCAAAAACCAGTCAACAACAAACAGGCTGCCAATATTAACGCTAAAATGCCCCAACAACGTACAGTTTTTTTCATTTCGCATTCCTCCTGAATTCGCGTTTGAGTTCGATCCCACCAATTTCACGTTTTTGTTCGAACGACAACTTGCACTATAGCGTCCTGCTCTCATAGACCATCTCCTTTATTAAGCCGCAACGCATATTTAAAGATACGCGCGGCGTTCTATAACCTGACGCGAGACATCCGCATCCCGTTATACAACTACCTGTTGCTTTTTCGACAACATGTACTTTTCAAAAACCAAAATCCACTTTAACCGCTTATCGGTCGATGGGTATATGCGCAAAAAAAAATTATCAACCACATGTTTATATTTAAACTCTATCACAATATTTTTCGCTTGACAAGTCCATATATTTAAAAAATTACATAAGAGTCTTTCGGAGCGCCTCGCATCGCTTCGCCGGTATAACGCGGAATAGACGCAGCCAACATGTTGTCTTTACACGGCCTCTTCTTGACTGTCTTTGATGTGGCACGATTGTCCAAATCGATCTTAACGCTTCACCTTTTAGGTCTTTGATTTCAAATTGGTATGAATTACATTTCCATGTTCCATACGTTGTTTTTAATTTTCAGATATTCGTGCAAGCCGTAGGTTCCATATTCACGCCCCATACCGCTGTTTTTACTCCCGCCAAACGGGGTGTGCATCTGGGAGCCGTTCGGCATATTCACCCAAATTGTGCCGGCGTTGATTTTTTTCGCCGCCCAATATGTTTTTCTATGATTATTGCAGAAAATATTGGCGCCGAGCCCAAACGCCGAATCATTCGCGAGCTTGACGGCTTCGTCCATGTCGCGGTATTTTGTCACCACAAGAACGGGCCCGAAAATTTCCTCCTGAAAACACTGCATGTCCGGGGTGACGTCGACCAGGACAGTGGGTTTGTAGTAGCTGCCGCCTGCGCAAACACCCTCGCTGTAACGCTCTCCGCCGCAGTATAATTTTGCTCCTTGCGCTATGGCGTCCTTCACGCATTTGTCCACAAACTCCAAGTGAGCTTCGCTGATCAGGCTGCCCAAATTCGTTTTTTCGTCCAGCGTGTCGCCCATAACGCGCGCCGACGCTTTCTCAGCTAAACGCTCAAGAAATTCGTCATAAATATCCTCGTGCAAAATCAGCCTCGTCATGGCGCAGCAGACTTCGCCCTGATTAAAGGTAAAACCGTCCAACTGCGCGCTCAAAGCTTCCTCCATGTCGCAATCCGGTTCGACGATATTAGGGCCCTTTCCTCCCAATTCCAGCACGCACTTTTTGATGATTTTCGAGTCGGCGGCATATCGCAGTATTTGCCGGCCCACAGTCTGCGAACCCGTGAACGCTATAACGTCGACATTTTCATCCGTACAGAGCGCTTCGCCCACCAATCCGCCAGCACCATGCAGAACATTGATTACGCCAGCGGGTAATTTCGCCTCCTCGGCAATTTCTGAAAGAATCGCGGCAGTTGACGGAGTGATGGACGACGCTTTGCAGACGCACGTATTTCCCGCCGCCAAGGCCGGAGCGAGGCTTCTAGTCAGCAGGTGAAGAGGAAAATTGTAAGGAGCGATGACAGCCGCTACGCCGTATGGTTCATAAGTGACAAAATCAAAGGTCTTGTTGCCCCGCTCGCCGTTGACAGGAAGCACCTCGCCTTTTATCTCGCGGCAGATGCCGGAGAAATACTCAAACGCCTCGATGGAGTAAGGTATGTCCAGCGTCAATGTTTCGCTTACGGGTTTGCCAGTTTCCATTGCCTCATATTCAGCCATTTCGCGGAATCGGCGTCTCATTATTTGAGCGATTTTAAGCATATAGTCAGCTCTTTCGGCGGCGTCTATGAACGACCAGTCATAGAAGGCTCCGCGGGCGGCTTGACATGCTTTCGCGACATCTGCCCGAGTCGCGGAGGCCAATTTAGACACAGGCTGTTTGTTGGCCGGATTGACAGACGTAAAGGTCTTCCCATCTGCCGCGTCAAGCCACTGATTATTGATGAATAATTTGAATTCTTTCATTGCGAAACCCTCCTATCGCCGTTCTTTTTACCAGACCCTGCACTCGATTTCCAGTAGCGAGCACAGTTGCCTGACTTCCTCTGTGTAGTCTCCGAAAACGATGTGAAGATGATTGGAACCGAATTCCCTTAAAAAACTATCGTCAAAGCTGGAGTTGACCATCGCGGACGGAAATGTCCGGGGTATCATATCGCGATCCTCATCCGGCACGTCGGCTGAAACTCCCTTTGATACCGCCATCCAGTACTTCTGATTGCGGATACACAACCGGGCCATCGTCACCTCGCCGCGGCGAAGGGTTCCGGAAAATCCTCCTCCTCCGCCTTTACCGAAAATATGCCTGCGCATCCCGCATCCCGATAAAACAGGCGCGTCAGGTTCCCTCATCATATCCTCGGGAATCGCGCCGCAGTTCGCTAAAATCAGCTTGCCGGTTTTGCTGTCCAGCGTGCGCACATCCATCAACGCTGCGGGTTGCCCATTGCTGAGCAGATGCAGGATTCGCATGGTTAAAGCCCCGTTTGTATCGGATTCACAGGCGCAGACAAGAGGATTTTTTTTGCCGTCCGCATCTTCGGTGCCGTTGAGCAATAAATGAGTCAAACACTGTACCACATAACCGTCGCTGAGTTCCCGCTGACATTTTATTCCAATTAAATCCGCATGATAGCTCTCAGACAAAAGCTTTGCCGCGATATAAGCGCGAACCTGTTTTTCAAGAGTATCCGCCGTAAATATTTCGTCGAAAACAATCTCTGTTTTTTGAATTATCCAGTTCATATGATGTTCGACAATATTGCGCGGAATCAATCGAGCCTGCGTGATTATCTCGTTTTGGTCGACGATGTTGGTTGTAACCCCAAAACGTTTAATCAGCTCAAGTTCGTTTGGTTCCGCAGTCATAATGCCGAGGCTGCGTCCGCCAAAGCGCAGCGCCCTGTTTCCACGCAGGTTTTCAGCCGTAGCGGCCGCCCTCAAGAAGGCTTTGATAGTTCTTCTGTTTTCTTCAGTGTCGGAGAATATCCGAGCATGAGTCAGTCCGGCTTGATCCAAAGCGCCCCCCGCGCCAAGCAGCCCAACTGCCGACGAACTGTCCGGTCTGCCGTTGCCGAAGAGCAGGAGAGGAAGCCGGCATTGCATTTGAAGTTGTACCGACAATTCCGGATCGGCCCATATTGGAAAGAGAATGATCATCGCCTGAGCGCCAAAATTTTTTACAGACTTGGAAAATTCGTTGATCGCCTCGACGCTACGAAGCACGGGGGATTCCAACATCTGTGCGTTCTGATGCAGCCACCTTATTTTTTGAAGCTCATCCCGAACAATCCACTCTCGTTGCGGGTAAAAATCGTCTCTCGTATCCGCAACTATCGCCAGCGCGAATTTGGGCTCATACAAAGACATACTAATCCCCTCACCTTGTTGAGTTCAGATATTACATAGCGCGGATAGAACCTTACATCCCAACGGCACATCGGCTTTCAGGATAATCTAAAAAAACAAAATATTTTATTTACAACATATGTTACATCTTAAAATCTTCCCAAACCTCTTTATCACAACCAAACTTATGAGAAACTTCTCTGGATACCTG
This sequence comes from Synergistaceae bacterium, assembly GCA_031269915.1. GTDB lineage: Bacteria > Synergistota > Synergistia > Synergistales > Synergistaceae > JAIRKI01. The sequence goes on along the minus strand of JAISYN010000159.1, from coordinate 8,387 downwards.
AAACAATTCCTGTAAAACCTCGCCCGTCATATAGTCGTCGCTTATTTGACTCACATGCCCGAAAACGCTGATAGCGGCAGCAATTCCATTCGTATAATCGTACACCGGAACTGAAATGCACCGTAAGCACGGTTCACATTCCTCTTTATCCTGAGCATACCTGCGAATCCTTATATCGTTCAGCTCTTTTTTGAGCCTGTCTTTATCCGTTATTGTGTTTTCAGTTAATTTTATCAGCCCTTTTCCGTTGACGTATTTATCAAATTCATGCTCCGAAAAGGTCGATAACATTATCTTTCCCGATCCCGTCGAGTGCAGCGGAGCTTGTTTTCCGATTCGCAGCAAAGTGTTGGGCATTCCTCCTGTCGTCTCCACCAGATCGACATAAATCGACTCATATCCATTCAATATCACAACGCACGAACTCAGATTCAATTTACTGGACAGCCTGTTCAAATACGGTCCTACAATACTGCGAATACCCATGCTGGAACGCAGCAAATGGCTAAATCGGCAAATTTTCCAGGTCATAGCGTATCTTTTCGTGTCTTCGTCCTGATAAACGTAATTTTCCCTGACCAATGTATTAAAATATCTCAAAAGCGTCGGCTGCGGGATTTTCAATTCATCAGAGACGTCCTGGAGCCTGACCGGCAATCTATTATTCATCAAATGCTCTAAAATTAAAAAAACTTTCTCTGTCGACTGACTATTCCGCTCCTTATTCTCATTGTTTGCCACGAACCCCAATCCTTTCACAATTCAAAGTATCATCCGCTATAAAAATCTCCTGATGATACCGACCATGTTATCATAGCCATTTAGAAATTGCGCTAGGGTTTTCCTCGTGGCGCCGTATAAGTCAAATTCTTCCGGCTTCATTCCATCAATTTCGTATGCCTTGTTAAAATCCGGCAAATGTTTTTGAAGCTGCGAAATCAGGCCTGGATCTACTGGATGATCCATACGGTTCTCAACGGTGATATCGCTTTTTACAAATCTTTTTATCCACAATGGAGGGATTGTAAGCGACACATCGCCGCCGATAAATTCCGACCAGTGATAATGACTGCGATAGGCCGCCGCCAACAGTCTTGTGGTATATCCGCGTTCCCTGTAAATTTCATACGCGCGTTTAAATACCGCCACGCCGGCCATTTCGAGCGCGAGCGGATCGACTATTACGCCCTCTCTGTTAGCAACTTCCTTCAGCCAGTCGTCAGTACGTCCCACCATGATCGTGCATACAGGGTGCAGAAAAGAGTTATCCTTGCCCTCGGACGCTCTGCGACGCATCCCTCTTTCCGCGGCGTTTGCGACTTCCAACGCTTGCGGTACGGTAAAACTCACAGTCGCGTTTATATTGATGCCCTGATATATACTTTCTTCCACAGCCTTGAGACCAGCGCATGTCACCGGCATCTTCACCATTATATTGGGAGCCAGCGTTTTAAAATATACCGCCTGCTCGACTATCTTGTCCGTGCTGCGATGATATTTAGCGTTAGTCTGAATTGAAATATAGCCAGCCTTGCCGTCTGTCTGCTCAAATACGACCTCCAGTAATTTCGCTCCGGCGACCGCCATACGCTCGTTCAATTTCCACGCTATCGCATCCTCCGTAGCGTGAGGATTTTCCTCGATCAACTCCTTGATTTGATGTGAATAAGCATCAAATTCAGCCTCCAGGACTTGACCCACTATCACCGGGTTGGTCGTTGCGCCGACGGCTCCGTGTTCCATGGCGAACGTCAAGTCTCCGATCGAGCAATTATCATTCCAAAACTGCGTAGGCGTGGTCTTGCTCATTTCCTCCAGCGGGCTTTTAAAAATCATCGTTATTCTCCTCTTCGAAAAAGATAGAGAAGCTCATATCACGCCATCCCACGTGCCGACTTTATCCTGTTTCATATCCTCTTCATCGAACCACCTAGTCGTAACGGTCTTCGACTCCGTGAAAAAACGAATGGCGTCCTTGCCGTGACAATGGAGATCGCCAAAGAAACTCTTTTTGTGACCCGTGAAGGAAAATACCCCTATCGGAACTGGTATCCCCACGTTGACGCCAACCATACCGCCATCGGTACGCTCCACAAATTCACGCGCGTAATAGCCGTTCTGAGTGTAAATAACCGATCCGTTGGCAAAAGGGTTCGCGTTCATCATCTGAAGTCCTTCTTCGAAATTTTTACAACGTTTAACGCAAAGGACCGGGCCGAAAATTTCAAGCTGACCCACCGACATTTCCGGAGTCACATGATCTAAAATGGTATGCCCCAGATAAAATCCCTTCTCGTAACCTTTTACCTGGACGCCGCGTCCGTCCAGCACAATTTTTGCTCCTTCATCGACGCCTTTTTCAATCCATTGGCGGACAAATGTTCTATGTTCATCGCTTGCAAGAGGGCCCAAGTTTGTTTTTTTATCGTAAGCCGGGCCAATGACCTGTTTTTTGCAAAGCCGCAACAGTTCTTCAACCAGCGCGTCCGCTATTTCCTCCTGGACCACGACGCAGGGCAGGGCCATACAACGTTCTCCCGCGCAGCCGAACGATGAATTCATAATGCCCGCGGCGGTTCGGGTGATAGGCGCGTCCTCAAGCACCAGGGCATGGTTTTTAGCCTCGCACAGCGCCTGAACCCTTTTGCCGTTAGAGGCGGCGGCCGAATAGACATGAAGCCCGACGCTGGTGGAACCGACAAAGGTAACTCCGCAGATGTCCTCGTGGGAAAGCAACAGTTCGGCCTCTCTGCGGGAACATGTCACAACGTTTATGACACCGTCTGGGAAACCGGCTTTTTTGTATAATTCCGCCATCTTCAACGACGTCATCGGCGTAGAGCTGGCAGCCTTGAGAACATAAGTATTTCCGCAGGCGACCGCCAGAGGAGTCATCCAGCCCATCGGTATCATCGCCGGGAAGTTCCACGGCGCGATGCCAGCAAAAACCCCCACGGGCTCTCTGTATTCCACAGTGTCAATGCCTCGCGAAGTGTTCATCAGGCTATTGCCCATCATAAGCGTCGACACGGAGCACGCGTATTCCGTCATTTCAAGCGCTTTTTGAACATCGCCCGCCGCTTCTTCCCACGCCTTTCCGTTTTCACGACACACGCTGAATGTAAGATCGTCAAAGTTTTCCTTTATCAGATTTCTGAGGTCAAACAGCAATTGCGTCCTCTGTGCCGAAGTAGTTTTCTTCCAGCCAGGATATGCCTTTTTGGCTGCCGCAACCGCGGATATGACTTCCTCTCTCGTGCAGCGCGGCGTTTGGGCTATTACTTCGCCGACGCTCGGATCGCAAACGTTCATATATTCATCAGTGCTCGACTCTATAAACCTACCGTTTATGAACGGATTCAACGTGTCCATACGCTACCTCTTTTCACCGCTTGCGCGTGCAAAAACTACGCGAGTGTTTTTACGGCAATTTTTAAAATATCATTTGCTATATTCAATTAGAAAATTCATTAAACAAAATTATATTTCATTTTTTAATACATGTCAATATTATCCGAAATCATTTTTCTATTATTTATAATTACTACATCAAATTTATCATGCTGACATATCCTCAACGGGACTATATGGTAAAATCTGAGCCATAATCGGCTACTTGCAAGAGAAAAGAGGAATTGTGCTGAGAAAATTTTTAATATCCGCGATCGCCGTAGTTTTGCTCTTGGGCGCGCCGTACGCTACATTCTCGCGAGACGGAAGTTGGGCGACGCCAATACAAATGAACGGCGTTCCGAATATGTATCACGTGACCGATAATATTTACCGCTCGGGGCAACCGACTAACGAAGGCTTTAAAAATCTCGACGGATTCGGTATAAAAACGGTGGTCAATCTGAGAAAGTGGCACAAAGACAATTTGACAGGGACATCTTTACGTGAGGTTCGTATCAAAATGCAGGCATGGGATCCTGATATCTACGAGGTCGCACAAGCCCTGTCCGTGATATTGGATGATTCGGACGGTCCGTATCTGCTCCACTGCCAGCACGGATCGGACAGAACCGGTACGGTGATTGCCGCTTACAGGATAGTGGAACAGGGTTGGAGCAAACGCGAGGCTATCAGGGAAATGACGGAAGGTCCTTACGGCTTTCATGAAATATGGACGCAACTGCCGGCATTTCTTGACTCGATGGATGTCAGCAAGATAATATCGCTGGTCGAAAAATTTTCCAAAACTCTCTGATTTTCTTCTGAATTTTTTTCCGCGTCGTAAGACCGTGTTTGTTTTCCCCTGTTTCGAGAGCGCGAATCAGCTCGCGATGCCGCCGGGAATATCGTGGCGCTGTATGGCTATATCGCTGTGGCCCGCAAGCTCACATAGAGTCATCTATCCAATCCCCAGAACGATAAGATTCCACTGGCTCCGGCAATTCATGATCGCGGTCGCGATTTCGTCAGTCCATGTCGAACTGATATTTATCCCCTTGTCATACCATACCTGATATCCTTCGCCCGCAATCATCTCAATCACGGGGAAGAAAACCCTTTCCGAATTCTCGTGCGCGTAGCTGATAAAGACGAATGTCTCTCCGTCCATGTTACAAGACATTACATTGCAGTTTCTTCGCGCCACGTTTCCCCCCAATTCGATATCGGACTGTGATTATTTGTAATCATTCTATCATTTTTTACCGGCCCCGCCATTCTTTAATTTTTTGAACATCTCCCTGGCGCGGAATGCCCATCACAAAAATTCCGCGTCCATTCGACAATACCTGCAAACGGCCCTTTTCAGCGGCGGCCCACCGTGAATAACGCTCCGCGAATTCCGGACGGAATAGCGTCAGCGTCTGATTCTCCGATCCCTTCCAGCACGATTCCGTGTCGTTGCCCTTCTCGAAAGGGCCGTCCACGACAGCAGCCGTCAATTCGGATATTTCGGCATATTTCGCCGTGATATCCCCTATACGGTATCCGGTGAAAATCAGTATGTCACGCACCCCCGCCGCGTCGAGTCCGCGCAAAAGGCCGATTAGCGGTCCTGGTTGATCGAACGGTTCCCCTCCGGAAATAGAGAGCCCGTCAAGGGATTCTTTTTTAAAGATGTCGCGGATTTTACAGGACAATCCGTCCACCTCGGCCCGTTCTCCCCCTTCAAAAGCCCACGTCTCGCCGGAAACGCAGTCCTCGCAGCAGATCGAACACCCTCGCGTCCACAGGCCGATTCTTCTGCCAGGCCCGAGAGTGAGTACGGGATAGTGAAACAGATATATCCCAAGGTATGCCGGCGTGTAAAGAGACGCCGGTTCGCGCCGCGTTTCCGACAAATCAGGTTTCTTCCGCTTCGAGTTCCCTCAAAAAACCGGACACTTTCTTGAGCCCGGATGCAAGAACGCCGGGCTCATAGGCGTAGCCCACGCGCAAAAACCTGTCGAACTCCGGGCCGAAACATTTGCCGGGCAGGAGAAAAGTCCCGTCTTTTTTAAAAAGCCTTTTGCAAAAATCCTCGGAAGCTATGTCGTAATCATAGCGCAGGAACGCCGTAGTACCGCATTCCGGCTTGACACAGCCTACGCGGGGTTCGTTCCTCACCCACTCTTCAAGTACCGAGGCGCATTTGCGCACTATTTTCAGGTTGCGCGCGAATATTTTTTCCCTGTTCTTTATGGCGACACGCCCAAGCAGATCGTCGAGCCGCCCGCAGCTTATCGTGGTGTAGTCGCGGTGATCGGCCACATCCCTGATAAATTGCTTCGGCGCGACAAGCCACCCGAGACGGAGGCCAGCCAGAGAAAAACATTTGGAAAGACCGCACGAAACTATGCTTTTTTCGTACAGATCGGCCGCCGAGGGCACTTTGACCCCGGGGTCGTGAACCATAAAGCGATAGGCTTCATCACAGTAGAGCCACGCGCCTACGGAGTCCGCGACGCGCGTTATCTCGCGTAGGAGCGGTTCTTTCATGAGGCTTCCGGTCGGATTGTTCGAGTTGTTGACGCAAATCACCTTTGTGCGGTCGGTGACGAGTTTTTCGAGCGCCCCAATATCAAGCTGAAAATCATCCTCGTATCTAAGGCGCAGCAGTTTCACTGACGCTCCGAACGCCTCTGGTATGCTGTAAAGCTGCTGGTATGTGGGATAGACGCTTATAACTTCGTCTCCGGGCGACACCAGCGTAAACATGGCGATGAAATTCGCCGCGGCCCCTCCATTCATTACCACTACATTTTCCCTGTCCGCACTGTCATACAGGGAAGCTATCAATTCTCGTATCTCGTCGCTGCCCAAAATATCTCCGTATGACAGCCTGAGATCCATCATCTGTTCCAATATTTCTTCCCGCCGCCCGGACAAGTCCAGCAATTCGGCCGCAGTCATCGAATCCACGCACGTCTCCGCCAGATTGGCGACCGCTCCGGTCTCCCATTCGTTCATCCACTGTTCAACGCCAAAGGGCGCTATATACATCGTCAGCGTCTCTCCTTCCCATCATTCCGTATCGTATGGCAGCGATGGGGAGAAACGCTGATCCACGACAGTCCATCCGTCCCGTTCGTCTTTTTTGAAGACGGAGATCACTTCCGCAATGGGTTTTCCCGACAGCGTCACCAGCGACATTCCGACATCGACGCGCGGCGTTCCGTCCTCCAAATAGATTTCCGCGTCCTCCCAACCGCTGCGGACAAGCCTGAGATTTCGCAGCGCTGGTATCGGATGCCCGTCCGGCTGATACAATTCGTCCTCTATCAGCGAGCCGAGCGCGCTCGACAGGTCTATTATTTCATACCGCCGCAGTTTCTTGGATTCGGCTTCTATTATCCCTCCCTCGCGCATCGCTCCGATCACGTCGATTTTCATCTTCTCCGGAAACGATCTCGTCACCTCCAGAGTCTCGGTCAGCCTGCCGGTTACCGGATTTATCGAGTAAACATGAGCCTCTGTATTGTCTCCGGCCCGAATCGCGCGGAACATAACGTCCTCTCGCGCCTCATCCGAGGCCGTCAAAATTTGCGGCGCGTAACCGTCGCCAAGCCTCATTTTCTGAATTATCGCGGCCGGGGTCTTCCGTTCGTCCACTATGGATATCTGAATGCCCCGGCATCCGCCGGTACCGTCGACGGAGGAGCAGGTAAGGAGCATCCTGTAATAGTCGCCGCTCGTGAGCGGTATCATCATATCCTGTATCAGATATCCGCCGGACGCCCCGCCGTATTTCGCATCCAGCCTGGAATAGGGCGGGTTTTCCATTATCGCGGATATATCGGCGCTCCAGGCGTCCTCGTATTCGAACACTATCGCCGGCGCGGCGGACGCCGAGTTCGCGGCCATCGGTACGGCGCAAAGCGCCGCGCTCAAAAACGCCGTCAAAACGCGCATAGTTACAGCACCTCCAGCAGAGAATTGTTCGGCCTCAATTGCATATAGGTCGTATCGTACACCGGATCGAGATCCAGCACGCCGGCGAGAAATTCCAGCTCGCTTTCCATCTCCCTGTTCTTTGAAGCGTGCGGTATGACCATAAACGGTTTTTTCAATCCGTCAACGCAGACGGAAAGATATTTTTTCCCGTCGTTCTCCCACTTGCACGTATAGCATGACACACGCAGCGATTTCACCGAGGAAAAAGGATAAGATTTTACGCCTCCCCACCCCAAGAGCCCCCTTGTGATTTCCAGTGTGCGGAGCCGGACGTCGAATGATACGGATTTTACCGGAAAACACAATATCATCGCCAGGACAAACGCCGGCGGAAGCATCAACGAAATGAGCACAGCCATGATTACGCGGTCAAATTTCATAAAATATGGGACAGCGACAGGCAGGAAGACGAACAGCGCGCACAATGCGGCTGTCGTCGACAGGCCGCGCCTGAAACTCTTGATATATCGAGTTCCAACCTTTTCATAGCGGCGGGGCATGCGCGATTCACCGGAGCTTTTTTTAAATCCGGCTCGATCGAGGCCCAAGATTTTTTCTATCTTTGGAAGGATGTTGTCCCTGAAATCGATCAGCCCTCGCCTTCCAGGCCTGAATAACGGCGAAATTATCCTGACGCCGGATATCGGAGCGGCAGCGAGCACAACGCAGTAGGCTTCATATTCGAAAAAAAGATTTTTGCAGGTGATCGGCGCTATTCTCGCCACTCTGCCGAAAGCGATGACGGTCTTTCCGCTGAAAAGCCTGCCGATGGTGATGACGCGCGCCCCGGCGTCGAAAACAATCCGCTTGCCGTAAAGCTGGCGGACAGTCAACACGATGTTGACCGCTATTCCAACACCGCAGACGACCATCACCATTTCGCCGCTTAATTCCGAGACGGTCGATATGTTCACCGTCAATATGCCCACCCATAGGACCGCTCCAAAAATTCCGCTGATAACGCTGCCGGGAAGCCCTCCGCCCTTAAGCGTAATAATTTCATC
>JAISYN010000143.1 GCA_031269915.1 Synergistaceae bacterium | reverse complement strand
ATCTTCCCATGGAACTCATGGAGCGCGCTGACGACATCGACGCCGCTATGTCAAGGGCGGAAATGGTATTTTCGATTTTGCGCACTCCGATAGAGTATGCCGGGTACGGAATGCCTAAGGACGAAACAGCTTACAGGGAATATTTTGGGGTATCGGCGAACCCCTTCAACTGGCCGGGGCCGCTGTCGGTATCCTCGTCCAACCGCGTTGGCATGGGCCTGCGCGATAACGCCAACTGCAAAATAACTTACGCGGTTGAGACAAAATGCCGAACGATGTCGCAGGAGGTCGTTTCGGGCGACAGATTCCAAATCACCGCGAACGAAACGCCCTTGCAGCTTTTGACGGACGAGAGAAACACCGATCCCAAGAGCATAAAGAATTGGTTCGTCTTTGGGGCGATGATGCCGCGCTGCGTCCCGGCGATGTACGACGAAAGATCGACCGGCAGCGCGGGAGTCACACTGTCGTTCAAATTCAAAAAACTTGATTCCGAACCGGTGTCTATACCGGAAAACGATGAGATTTTCAGTCTGAGGGCGCTCGAATGTGAGGTGCGGGAGGGTAACGACGATTTTGTCCTGTTCACCAACGACCATACCGGAAGCAGCTGGCAGCCGCGAGTGGACGGCGTCATCGACGTAAGGTTCGCGCTTGACAGGGAAAATCGTCTCGTAACCGTGGAGACGCTCACTCGGGGGGCTCACCGTTACGAAAACACGATTACGTCGGATGTGCGGGAAGAGTGGCAGAAAAAATACAACGTCGTCATACCCGAAGAGGCTCGCCATGACAAACTCCTCTCGAACACCGCGGTATTCGAGCTGAAGAATTTTTAGCGCCTTATGACCACCCTGTCGCCAACTTTGACCATTTTTCGGAGCGCCTGAACGTTTTCGTTGCTGAGGCGGATGCATCCCTCGGTGACGTTCGTGCCTATGGAATCGGGGGCGTGGGTTCCGTGGATACCTATGCCCGTCCAGCCCGGGGTTCCAAGCCTGATGAAATACGGCCCGTAGGCGCCCCTCGTGGGGCCTTTGCCGTCCTTGAAATCGCGCGTCCATTTTGAGGCATTCTGTATCTGTACTATCGGGAATTCGCCCTCCGGCGTCCTCATATCGCCGACGCGCTGTTTGTCGCCGGTATTCTTGCCTACCGCGATTCCATACTGACCCACGGTATGCCCGTCGCGAAATATCTCCATGGTGAAGTCGCTCTTGTCTATCACTATGAACGTGCCATCCTTGTCTTCAGCCAGGCGCGACCTGGGCAGGGTATGGGTATCGCCGGACACGTCGGCGGAAGACACGCTTTCCGTGATTTCCGGCACAACCGCCGGAGGCACGTCCACGGAAGAAATATCCCCGGAAATGGGAACCGTCTCGATCTCCTCGGGAGGAACGGGAGGCTCCGTCCTTCGAGAATACCTGATCGACACCACGATAAACACACACAACAACACCACGATCACCAAAACGGCGGCTATCGTCATCAGTTTTTTTCTCATTTGAAGACCCTTAAAAATACTCGGTACTCATCTCCTCTTAAATGGTTAAAAAAACAAAATCTCAGTTCGCGAAAACGACGTTCGAGGCGTCACAGTATTCTCCCGCGACCCACCCTTTTACGGTTTTGGCCTTGTCGTCGATCAGAAGGAACCAACGTCCGGATTGATTCTTGACGTCGGGCGCCCATAACAGAACGCTCTGTTTCGATCCCTTTGCGGCCTTTGTCAGCACCGGATTTCCGGTGGACGGGCCGCTTCTCACGTTAAGCGGGGTGTCGTCCGTCAGAACGGTTATCTCGCCCGCGCAGTGATTCGCCCGCGTCTTGGCATACTGATCGACGGTTTTTTTGAGCGCCGCGTTATTCGCTTTATACGCGGCCGCTCTCCTGGCCGGGTCGGAGAATTGATCGCCAACGGCAGAATCGGTATTGCCTGGAGCATCGGGCGTGCTCGTAATCGGGCCGATTATCGGCACGTCAGATGAGATGTCACACGAAATGCCGGCGTTCTCCTCGTTTGTATCGGGCACAATGGGGGGATCAGGCCTGATGATGATCGGCTCGGGCCGCGGTTCAGGCGCGCTGTTGCCCACAAGAAGCGCATAAGCCACTGCCACCCCCAAAATTAAAAATACAAGGGAAAGAACTATTCCAAGAGGAAAATTCCGTCTTCTGGGTCTTCGCTGTTCCACAATTTTCGGTCTCATTCAAACACCACCAATTCTTTCAGAATAATTAGTCCCAAAATCACCCGCTAAGGGCGTCTCTTAATCGAACCGCCACGCCGGTCCGCATAATTACCACCGGCAGACTCGCCGCGCCAATCCGTCCAAATTCGCTTGCTCCGGCGCATATAACATTTATCGGCGATTCATCCGCCGAAACCATCTGATTATATTAGAAACCGCGCTAAATATCTATACTTTAAAAAACAAAAAAACGCCGGCCGAATTTGAACTTGGGCCGGCGTTAAAAATAGAATCAAATCAATATCAGTCCAGGTCTATGAACTGAGCCTTCACGCCTTTTATCTTATTGAGTTCCTCCACGACCGATTTTGCTCCCTCGGTTCCGCAGGACAACTGCAATATGAGCGTTCCGCCGGGCAGACATACGCCGCCCTCGCTCTGGTCGTGCAACCCCAGACGCACGTTGATACTGCATCCATTTTTGGTGAGCACTTGCTGAACCTTCACCGCGTTTTCCTCACGGTCGTCAACGCGCACCGCTATCAAAGCGTTCTTCAAAGCCATACGTCATTCCTCCTCAAAAAATTTTTCCCGCTCGTTCGTTTCAGCCGTCGATTATCTGCAAATATACCAACGTCTGGTTCAACAGCTGCCAGGCCACCTCGCCGAAGGTGATCGGGCCGTAAAAACCGCCTATATCCTTGCCTTCCAACCCCCCGTACAGGAAATTGAGAATGCAATTGCACGCAAATACCGAGTCCCTGTTCGCAATCTCGTTTATCTTGCCCTGGAAGGCTTTCACATAGTCGGGGATGGCGTCGGCGAAACGGTACTCTATGCCCTTGAATACGGGCGCGTAGAAGTGCACGATGCCGCCGCTCACGCTTTTGGCCGAGATGTTGACGCCAGCCCCGGCGTAGTCCCCGATAAGCGGCAGTTTGGTGTCGAGACCGTTTCGCGCGATATAATCGGCGAAGACGGTTTCTTTGCCGTCCACAAAGCAGTTTTTCGCCGTGAAACCGTCCTCCGCGAAGGTGATGACCGGGCTTTTCGCGTCGGCGCCGAAGATATTGACTATGCTCAACTGCGCGATTTTGCCTTGGGGCAGGCTTATGTGCAGCACCGCGGCCTTGTCGGTCAGCACTTCGCCCGAAGCGCCGTTCACCGCCACCGGCGTCTGCCCCGTCGCTTCCAGGTTTATGCCGGCGACCCATCCGACGATATTCTTCGAGAAAATGCCCTCATAGTCGGACGCGTTTTGGGCGTACTGTCTGTGCGCCTCGCTGTCGAAGGGCAGTATGATGATGGAGAAGCCGTTATCGTATGCGTCATGTGTGATATTCGGCAGTGTCTGTGTGTCGTAGGACGCGAATCTGTATTCGCTGAAATCCAGTTCCAGCACGTCCAATACGTCGTTCCTCACCTGTCCGCCGCCCTCGGCAAGGAAATATTCCGTCGAGCCGCCTATCCAACTGCCCGGAGGCAGCTTGCGCAGCAAGGCCTCCGCGCCTGAAATATGCAGCAGTTTATGTTCCGCGATCATGGCGGCGGTCTGTTCAAATGTTTTTAACATGGTTGTCCCTCCTTCCCTCTACAATGATATTATCCAGTCATAATCAGTCTTCATGATCGCCGCGAATTTTTCGAATATTCCGTTCAGCTCCGACGTGCATTTATTTAGGGCAACGGGGGTTGGTTCTTCTTTGTAGTATTTTTTCAACCTGGTCAGCGCCATATTGAGCGCCAATTGTTTCAACTGCGGAGGCCCGCTGTATTCGAGAAGTTTTTTCGTCTGGGTGTCAGATAATTTCATTATATCGCCTCATTTCTCTCTGTCATAAAATTACAGATCAACTCGTTTATTACGAGTCTCTTTATCCATTTTCACATATAAACACAAGCCAAACAAGGGCAACGGCGTTTATTTTCCCTAGGGTATTATAATTATTACTTTCGTATATTTGTATAGGTATTTTTACATAAAATAGGGTTCGCCGCATATCATCCCGTAAGCGGCGACACTAAAAAATTAGTATTTTGTCAAATTTTTCCGCATACGCGCGCGCCCAAAATCCGCAAGATCAAAACCTTGGGGCTCCGCCCCAAACCCCG
>JAISYN010000132.1 GCA_031269915.1 Synergistaceae bacterium | reverse complement strand
AGGAGATATCCGAGGGCATGATCTCACAGAAGGCGATGAAGCGCTCCCTTTCGATAGGAGTCGCCGTATCGCTGGCGCTTTCCATGCTCCGCATACTTACCGGCATGTCCATCTTCTGGCTGCTGATCCCCGGATATGCCATCGCGCTCGCGCTGACCTTTTACGTCCCCAAAATATTCACCGGCATCGCGTTCGACTCCGGCGGAGTGGCGAGCGGGCCCATGACATCCACCTTTCTGATCCCCCTCGCTATAGGCTCGTGCGAAAGCGTCGGCGGCAACGTCATGACGGACGCTTTCGGCGTGGTGGCGATGGTCGCCATGACGCCGCTGATAACGATACAGTTGATGGGCCTCATCTATGCCCGTCAGTCGAGAGTGGCTGCGGAACACGAAACAGTCGGAGCCTCGGAAACCGCCGGCGTCGCGCTTTCCGACGAAATAGTCGACTACGAGGAGGAATAATCCAATGAGCGGCAATAAACCACTCGTTCTAAAGGTGCTGGGCGTCATAGTCGACCGGACTTGGTCGCAGAAAGTCGCCGGCATTCTGGCGGAGGAACAGATTCGTTTTCATTTCATCACTCTGGGCGAGGGTACCGCTGGGTCGGACATCCTGGCGCTGCTGGGCCTCAATTCGGTGGACAAGTCCCTGATCTGCTGCCTGATACCGGACGCCGTCTCAATTTCTCTGCTGCGCCTGATATCGGACAGAATACATCTTTCGAAACCAGGGCGCGGCATAGCGTTCATCATGCCGCTGACGGGGGTGTCCAGCGCCGCGCTTCAATTGATAGAAAAGGATTTCGAGAACAAGGGGGATGATGAAAAGATGGAAAACGGAAAATCCGTCTCAAAATACGACATGATACTGGCCATCATAAATCAGGGACACCTGGACGCGCTGATGACGGCCGCGAAAGCGGCCGGAGCGCGCGGAGGCACGGTGCTGCACGGGAGGAAATTCGCCTCCGAGGGCGAGGGGAAATTTTTCGGCATAGCTCCGCAGCTCGAAAAGGACATAGTGGCCATACTCACAAAACACGACATGAAAAACGACATAATGCGGGCGCTGGCACAAGCGTGCGGCATGAACACCGAAGCCCAGGGAGTGGTTATATCCCTGCCTGTTGACGAGATAGACGGATTGAAATCGGTCACTGGGGAATAGGGCGCCAGACCGGGAAAGCCGGAAAGGACGCCGCGAGGCCCTCGTTCCGTTGAGGAAGCCTCGCGGCGTCGTGGAATTTACTTGGAGAACAGCTCGACTACCAGTATTTCGTTGGCGTCTATGGGTATCTCGTCGCGCTGCGGTTCGTGGGTCAGCGTGCCGCTGAACTGGTCGAAATTCTTTTCGATGTATTTCAGATCGTAGTTGCGAAGCTCCTGAAAACAGGAACGTATCTCCTCGTTATCGCGCGATTTTTCGCGGAGCGATATCACGTCGCCCGGTTTGCAGGCGTAAGACGGAATATCGAGCTTTCTGCCGTTCACCAATATGTGCCCGTGGTTGACCAATTGGCGGGACTGCCGTATCGATCTGCCGAATCCTATACGGTAGACGAGGTTGTCGAGCCTGCATTCGAGGCCTTTGAGCATGGCGGCGCCGGTCGCTTCCGAACTCTTCTGTCCTATTTTATAATAGCGGACAAATTGACGCTCCAGCACTCCATAGTAGGCCTTTATCTTCTGTTTTTCCATCAATTGAAGACCGTACTCGGAAGTCTTCCTACCCGCCCTTCCGCCTTTCTGCGCCTGGGCGCTGACTCTTTTCAGCGCTTTGGGATGATTGTAGACATTGACCCCCAGACGGCGGCATAGTTTGAACCTCGGCTCTCTTCTCGTTGCCATGACGACACTCCTTCGCTTAAAATTAAGAAAGCGCTGATTAATTCGCTTAAACGACGTTTTGCCGTTTAGGAACGCGGACGCCGCAAGGATTTAAATCTTTACCCCTTAGGCTCCTGACGATAAATCGGCCTTTCCTTAAGTAATATTGAGCCCCCGGAACACCGAAGGCCCATTTTATTCAGCCAATGGATTTTACCACCGAAACGGAAAAAAGTAAACGACGCGCGGAAGCGTGTGTTATTCGTCTGTGATAATGTGATAATTACATGCGTATGTCAATTGTTTCTTGTGGCCTCGATGTCTGTAGTTTCGATTTTGAAAATGACAGGTCTGAAACCATCCTGACACGACCCGATTGCCATCCCAGGATATTTGTTCCAGCCCTTTTCATTTTCATAATAGAAATATTTAGTAGAAGGCATGTGCGCGCACGCGAACACAAAGTGCTGAATCGCCTTCCATGCTTCGTCGCAGAAACCCTCGGGTTTTCTGTGATCGGCGAGATACTCCTGTCCTGCCTTATGCAGAGGGCAGGGCGTCATTCCTGGAACACCGTATTCCTCCGCGATCTCATCTTGAAAAGTAGTCTTGAGAACAGTGATTCTCACTTTTTTCATTTGACGGCCCCTCCCCGGAGATTCAATTATTTCTAGCCGTTCATAACCTCGGCAAGGCTTCTAATGAAAGACCCCGCGGGGAACTCGGCGATCTTTTTCGCTGTGAGAAATATACCGTCCATATAGATATCGCTGGTATGATCTTCGACTCTGATCTTGATAATTTCGTCCGGCCGCGCGAGCGTGATCTCATGCGCCGAATAAGGGCCTGGCCACGGCAGGCGCTGAGAGAATATCTGTACGCCGTGAATCTTACCGCCCAATACGCCTGGGTAGGTTTCCTTGCTGGCTATGCCGCCGAAGGGAGCATCCGCCGCGGACTGCGCCAGCGCGCCCGCCGTTCCGCTCGGCGCGTTCGCCATCTCGTTCGTGTGTTGATCGGTAATTGTCACGAAAGGATAGTACGCGCGCGCCTTTTTGATGAATTCGGATACGAGACTGATGCCAAGGCCGTAATTTGGAATGATTGCCCAGCGAAGCCCCTTTGCCGATACTTCTTTTTTGAATGGATTGATCTGCTCGTCCGTCAATCCGGTTGTGCCGATGACGGCGTTGATTCCGGCATTCAGGTAGGAGTTCATGTTCCCCTCTAAAACAGGCGTCGCCGAGAAATCGATTACCACGTCAGGTTTTGATGCGGCAAGTCCTTCGCCGAGACTCGAAGCGGCCTTGATGCCAAGCGGTTTAATTCCCGCGAGCGTGCCCAGATCCTCCCCTGTTTCCTTGCACCACCCGCCGGCCAGCTCAAAACCGTCCGTTGTCTGGATCGTCCGCACGATCGTTCTTCCAACATTTCCCGATGCGCCTGTTACAAACACTTTCACCATCGTAAAAACCTCCTTGGATTGTTAAGGAAGCGCTGATAAATTCGCTTAAACTACATTTTACCGTTTAGAAATACAGGCGCCGCAAGGATACAAATCTTTACCCTTTAGGCCCCTGACGATACATCAGCCTTTCCTTAAGTTGCGCTTCGCGATAAAATACCCGGGGAAATAAATATTATTTGTCACCCCCACCCCTTGGATACCTTAATTTTGTTTCCCTTGAAATGATTTACATGGAATTGTAATTAATATTTCGACAACCGACAAGAACGCAAATTTTTTTTAGATACTAAAGGGAAGTTGAGTGTATTAAAGGAAATATATAAAAGAACGGTATATAACAAAATCCAGCAGAACGGTGAATTGCAAAAGTAAGTTCCGCCGGATGCTCGGTTAGCTAGAATGCAGGACTAAGTTCCAGAAAGGGGGATATAATCTGTAATTAGGAGGAGAGGAAAGCGTATAAATAGCATTAT
>JAISYN010000119.1 GCA_031269915.1 Synergistaceae bacterium | reverse complement strand
TCCATGAAAAAGGCTGCTGAAAAATACGCTGTCCCAGGTCGCCCGTGAAAAACAGCGCGTCGGGGCGATGCGCACCTAAAGCGGCGAGAAATCGAAGTTGGGCGACGCCGATATCTTGCGCCTCGTCGACGACGATGAAGTCGTACAGTATGTTGCGCCGTTGGGCAACATCATCCCTCAGACATCCAAAAAACATAGACGAGGTCATCAGGCCTCGTTCCGCGAGGCGTTTTTCCGCACGCTCGAAAATTTGCCACAAAAGGCTTCTCTGCTGTTCGGAAAGCCTCGTCTTTCTGCCCAATCGGCGAAAATCACGGTACGCTTCCCAGGTTTCGAGCCGCCACGCATCGATGACGTCTTCCCACTCCGACATCAGAAAGGGTAGCTTGAATTTGTGGCCTTCGATTTCCCGCATGGCTTCCGTCAAAATCGACCGAACGTCTTTTTCGGCAGCTACTCGCGGCGCACTGCTCCAACGCGCTGTATAGAGGTCTCTGCCGAGCCCGTCCATAGAGCGTACATCGATCCGCTCCATCAAACGGGGTTCATGCCTGTCGCTGATTAAACGGCTCAACTGGTTTCTCAGTGCATTGGCCAGTACGTCGGAAAAAGTGGTCAGGAGAACACGGGCTTCGGGATATCGCCGTGCCAGGGACACGGCCCGGTGCAGGGCAACGATGGTTTTGCCCGTCCCCGCGGAACCGGATATCCGCATAGGGCCGCCGGCAGCTTGTTCAACCAGGGCGCGCTGGTCGGGATGAAGGAAAACGGTCCATTTCTCCCAGGGGTAGGAGAGCGCCTGTTCCAGCTCGGCGGCGCTTCCCACAAGCCGAAAGCGGCGTTCGACGTCGGGGTGCTCGAAGGATTTTCCCGGAGCGACGGCAGAACGGTAACGGGGCTTTCCGCCAGTCGCCAATTCCAGCAGCGCCTCCGCGGCCTCGCCCGGCAAGTGAGCTGCCAAGTCGAGCAAAGAATCCTCGTCGGCGTTTTTGACGTCGGAGAGCCACTCGGGCGGAACGCCGTAACCCAAAAGCTCTTTATCCGGCAGAGAGGCGAAAAGGGCTTGCCGCGCGTCTTTTCCATTGATTTGAGCGCGGCGGTGAACGAAGTTTTCCCCGATTGTTTCCCGAATTTCCACCAACTGCGCCGCTCCGGTCGCGGGGTGCGCCGTGAGCTTTCTGCGCTCCGCCCACGCGTAGGCGTCATCGTGATGATCGACGTAACACAAAAGCAGGTTCTCGTTCGTGCGGTGTACGATCAGGCGCAGGTCGGAACCGACACGCACGGACCAGAAATCTTTGTCCCGCGCCCTGTCCACTTTATGAAACTTCATACCGGGGCTCGCCGGGTCCATCTGCAAATCGAACGCGGCGGTCTTAACCTGTTTTTGTTCTTCCGCCGTCAGCTTCGCCAGACTGCCGGTGAACGTGTCGGAAATGAGAAATTTCATTATGAAGCT
Organism: Synergistaceae bacterium; assembly: GCA_031269915.1. Taxonomy (GTDB): domain Bacteria; phylum Synergistota; class Synergistia; order Synergistales; family Synergistaceae; genus JAIRKI01. The sequence goes on along the minus strand of JAISYN010000119.1, from coordinate 1,356 downwards.
CCTCCGCTTGTCAAAAATTCCATGCCTGTTCTTGCATAAACTGTTCGAGATTTATGCAGGGGATATTGAAATGTTCGCATACGTTGGGTATCTTCGCGGCATTGGGTTTATACCGCTCTTCCGTCACGACTACTCCTTGTCTGATTTTTGCGCAAGAAATGACAAAAGGATCCGCCACAGGTACGCCGTTGAGTATTTGGGTTTTTCCTAACAGGGAGTGAAAATGTGGCACGGAGAAAATAGTCTGAACAAACAACATTTCTTCAGGCGTCGGTGTCGTAAAAATTTTCCCGATTCCCTTTCTTTTAAGCCATTCGTTAAGATGTTGGTCAGGGTCGCCGCGCTCCAACTCTTTCCAGACTTCTCTTGTCGAAATCAGCTTTCCGGCATCCACAATTTTATCCAATCCCGTCCAGACGGACTTGAAAACATCGGGATAAAAATGCTTCAATTCGCTGAAAGAGTTTGTATCGAAAACGTAGTTCATGCTTCGATACCCCGAAGCATACGGTCTTCAAGTTTTTCGAAATTTTGAGGATTGACGCCCAGATACTCCGAGGCCTCCTCTTTGGTTATTTGCCGTCGGTAATAGCGGCTGAAAACCTCCTTTGCCATGCTGCCGCTCAAATAGGCGCTTCGGGTCGCGTAATAATCTCCGCCGCCGCTTTGCTGTTGCTGTGAAGACCATTCCCGCGCCTTGTTTCGATAAAAACTGGAATCAACTTTCCCCCAATCCAGAAAACGGCGCAGAACGGCTTCGCGGCTGACACCGTATCGCTCGGCCAGCGTTTTGAAAACCGCATCTGGAACTTTTTCGACATTGCCGGAAATTTCTTTCGCCTGATATTCAAAGTCGCCCATCGGGATCAAAATCTCCGCGGCGAGCGAGTTACAGAATTTTTCTATTTCCCGTTCGCGCCGGGGAAGTTCTTCGAGGTAATCCGTCTCGAATTTGCTCAGACCGTTCATACGAAGCAGAACATGCGCCAGTTCGTGGAAAAGGCTGAAAATCTGCCGTGTTTTCGTCGTCGAATTGTTGAGGTAAATGATGGGGAATGAATCGTCGCTCAAGCTGAAACCTGAAATGGCCTTTTGTTTGAACGTATCCTTAAAAACGAATATCCCCGCGTGTTCGACGGCGGAACGCCAATGCCTCAAGGCTCTATCGTCGTCCGGCCATTTCGTTTGATCTTCGAGGGTGACTTTCAGACGGGCGCGTATCGCGGAAGCCTGTTCTGTCACGGAATCCTCCTGCGACAAAACGACGGAACGCCAAATAGGTTCGGGGTTTGGGTTGATCGTCCCGAACAGTTCGCGCAGCGAAATCTGGTATGCCCGCGCGTGCCGGATGTGGAG
>JAISYN010000108.1 GCA_031269915.1 Synergistaceae bacterium | reverse complement strand
TTGTGGAACTCTGTTTTTCGGGCAAGTATTCCCTTGAGGAACTCAGGATAAGGATTACCGGCGCCGGAGGGTTTGTCGGGCATCTTGGCACTGACGATTTCGACGAAATAGTTCGCCGCGCCAGGATGGGGGACAGAAAATTTCAATCAGTTTTCGGCGCCTTTGTCTATCAGTTGATAAAACAGATAGGCTCAACCGCCGCTATAAAGTCGGGCAGGGTGGATTCTGTCATAATCACCGGCAGGATGGCGTACAACGAGGATTTTATGGATATGATAACCGATAAGGTCAAATGGATAGCGCCTGTTTCACGCTATCCGGGCAGCGACGATATGTCGGCATTAATCGACAGGGTAATGCGAGTCATGGCAGGGGCGGAGGAAATAAAAACCTACTCCTGAATAGGTCGCCGATCAGACGGCCGGACCGGCGCACCGGCGCGCAAACATCAAAAAAATCGCGAGGCGCGCCCCGCGATTCGATATGTGTGATTGCTTTCAGGTTTTCAGCCCCGAGGTCACTCCGCCTTGAGCAGAGGCGAAGCCAGAATTGACATTCTCGATTTTCTTCGCGCGGCTGTGTTGCGGTGAACGACTCCCTTGACGACCGCTTTGTCAAGGGCGCTTGTCGCCTCCGAAAGACGAAGGGAAACGATCTCTTTGTCGCCTCCGCTTATCGCTTCCATGAAATTCTTGGCCGTCGTCTTGCAACGAGTCTTCCAATAGCGGTTGTACAGTTTATTTTTTTCAGCGATCAAAATTCGCTTCGCGGCTGATTTTTTATTGGGCATTTCATTCACCTCCTCTTGACAGCCAGGTAATATTATCACACACCTCTGTATTCGCGCAAGGCGAATTACGTTTCCCAGCGCGTTTTATACGTAATATTCGGACGGCGCGCACGTGATCGTTCACTGATGAATATGAAAATCAACGTTTTTGTATTATAATACATAACATATTTTAAGGTTCAAGTCACAAATTCGACTGATTAATTAGAATCATAATTGCGGTACTGTTGACATATTTTCAAAGAGAGGGAAAATGATAACGGCAGAAGATGAAACTCGATGTGGACTTATTTATATTGAATGGGAGGACGCGGAATGATCGAAGAAATGCGCATTGAGCCCGTTAAAATCCCGAAAGAACTTGATATTCAGGCGAAAATGGGAGGAATTCACAAAAGCTCGAAACCAAAGTCCGCTACATTTTCGGAAGTTTTAAGGAATAGCGTGCGGAAGGTTAACGAACTCCAACTTGACGCCGATAATCTGACCAACCGCCTTGCGCTCGGCGAAGTGGACGATATTTCCGAAGTGTCGATAGCCGTCGAAAAGGCCGAACTCGCTTTGCGTTTGATGGTGCAGATAAGGGACAAGATGGTCGACGCGTATCAGCAAATAGCCAGAATGAGCGTTTAGCGGGAGATCATAAATGCGAGAACAATTTAATCTGGCAAAAGAGCGATTAATGGCGTTATGGTTGTCGATGTCGCGGCGTCAGCAGATTTCCCTGGCGGCGGCGGCAGTGATCGTGCTCTGCGGCGTGCTCGTTCTCGCTTTCGTCACTGGGCGCACCGTTTATGAGCCGGTTTTCACCGGCTTGGAGGCAAAGGATCAGGAATCCGTCATAGAATATCTGCGCGAACAGAAGATCCCATATCGCGCGGATTCCGCGTCCAACGCCATACTCGTACCCGTTTCGAATGTATACGAGGCAAGGATTGCCCTCTCCGCCAAAGGAATACCCCGCGGGGGAGTCGTCGGTTTCGAGCGTTTCAACGAGCGCCCGATAAATAGAAGCAGCTTCGAGGAAAAAGTCGACTATTACAGGGCTTTGGAGGGCGAACTCGCGCGCACCATCCGCGAGATGAATTCCGTATCCACTGCGAGGGTTTCCATTGTGGTTCCCGAATCCAGGCTGTTTCTCGAACAGCAGAGGCCGTCGACCGCGGCGGTATTGCTGAAGCTGAGGCCAGGCGCGGAATTCGGGCAGGAACAGGCGAAGGCGGTCGTGCATCTGGTGGCGAGCAGCGTCGAGGGGCTCACTCCCGAAAACGTTACGCTGGTCGACGCGGACGGGCAGGTACCGTTCGAGGATATACTGGACGATACCCTGACGGTTCAGAACGGCAGCAAGATAGTTTTAAAACAGCGTCAGTTCGAAAAGGATCACGAATTCGAGCTTGAACGCAAGATAAAGGAGATGCTGGAGAAGGTTTACGGGTCGGGCAGGGTGAAAGCCGCGGTCAGGGTGGAACTGGACTTCGACAAGAGACAGGCGTCACGCAGGACGGTCTATACGCTTCCCGACAAGATACATGGGCCTGTGCAGAGCGCCCAGAGCACCGAGGAAAGTTTCACGGGGCCGGCGGGCCTCACGGGGGGCGTACCCGGTACGACGACGAACATACCGGGATATGTGGTGAACAGCGGGGGCGGTTCCGAGGCCGCCCAGTATGACAGGACCGAGAATGTTACGAACTACGACAACTCGACGCACGAATCCATGGAGGTCGAGACTCAGGGCAAGATAAAGCGGCTCACCGCCACGGTGCTCATTGACGGCAGCCTCGAACAGACGGAGGTCGACA
>JAISYN010000101.1 GCA_031269915.1 Synergistaceae bacterium | reverse complement strand
CATCGCGCCTCCGTTTCGTCCGATTCGCCGCCGTAAGGCACACCGATGTATTCGAGGACATCTTTGAGCCCAAGCGAATAAACGCAGTATTTCCACAATTCCGGGTGTGACTTCTTCATCCTGGTGAATCTGTTGTCCGCTCCGTCCCGGTGGACGCCGAACATGCAGAACAAACATCCTGTTGCCCGTTCAAGGGTGGTGTGCAGCTTCCCGTCCTCTTCGACTATCTCGCCGTAAACGCCGCAGTACGGGACGCCGAAATCCCGCAGATAACGAAGTGTGTCGTTTTTGCGCCAGAAGCCGAGCGGGGTGGATTTCGGGCGTTTCATCTCAAACCCGTTGCAGCCGTATTTGAGATACATCGTCCTGCGCCGCAGGCTGTCTGACGCGGATTCGCCGGTCATCACTGCGCGGCCGGCACGACGTTCGTATTTGATAAACGGCTTTTTCTTGATGATGCCGCAGCATTTCGCGGATATCTTGAACGGGGCTTCGAGAAGATATTTCCACTTCGCGCTCAATCTCCCGAAACGGCTCCGGCTTCCGTCAGGCATCAAAGCCCCGTTCAGCCTTATGTCCCTCAAACGTTCGCTTGAAGTATTTCTCACCTCTTCGATGAATTTGGCCTGTTCCTTCGAGACGACCGGATACCCATGACGTTCTATGACTTCCCTGAAACTTGTCTCCGGCCTCACGACCTCGACGTTTTCATGCTGACGGACAAATCCCCTTATCTCGGGGTATTCGAGGCCGGTATCGGCGAAGACGGCGGGGACATCCGGGTATATCGACCGGGCGAGATGAAGCAGGGCGCTCGAATCCACTCCGCCGGAGAAGCTGACGTATATTTGACCCCGCCAATGGTCGTGCCATTCGCGGATACGCGCTTTGGATTTAACTATCTTCATCTCGAGCGGCAGGTCTCTTGTCTGCCGCAGTTCCCAAAATTCCATTCGCTTTCCTCCTCGGCTTGCATGATCGCGCGGAAAATCGGGTAAACCTGCATCGGCACGACACAGTTGCCCAGCGCGCGCAGCCGGGCTGCCCGGTTTTTCACTCCTTTGGAGGTGCGCGGTATGTCGGGTTCATTCAGCCAATATCCGTCCATCCAACCGGCAGTCCCATGAGCCACTCCACCCATTCGGGATTCAGCGACCCGCCAGCGGTTACATTCGCTTGGCCGCCGTGGCGGCCGTTCTCCGTCCTCTGCGGCGGCAGGTTGTTGTTCTTCGGGTCGTTGGCCGTGGAAGTTGGGTACATCCTCACAAAGGTTTCCAGACCGTCGCCCGATCCCGAGGACGCACATGCCCTGTTGTAGTTGCCGCGAATCGTCGGCGTGGGAAAAGGGAAAATCTGGACGTGAGATGGCAGATCGATGCCATGTCCCCGGCTCAGTTCCTTCGTCACTCCGTCCGGCGATCTCGTCCCTTTGTCGCCGTCCGCGGCTCTCGGCGTCGGAAAAAGATGGGTGACCTGATCGTTCAGTGTCAGCAGTCGGCCTTTCTCCTGGCTCTCCGCGAAACGCTGCTTCGACTGCACGCCCCTCGAACATCCGGCGTCCGGGGTGCGGAACAGACGTGGATGGTTCACCTGGTCTTGCAGTCTGATAGTCTGGTGTTTCATAATCCGTCTTATAATTCCGGTTTCGCTGGCCGCCCCGTGGTTCGCGTCGTCGGCTTTCGGCGTCCGCCAGAGCGTCTTGGAATAATCTTCCGTCCGTGCCGTTTCCGGCGTGCGCGACGAAAAATACCCTCGCGCGCCTGTGCCATGCTCCGACAGCCGCAGCTTCATAATTGAAAATCCCGACGGAGTAGCCGATACGCTCCAGATTCTCGCAAACGTCGTCAGCGGCAAGTTTGATGATTCCAGGTACGTTCTCAGCCAAGACCCAACGCGGCATAATCTCGGCGACCAGGCGCGAAAACTCCGGCCACAGATGCCTCTCGTCCTCCCTCCCTTTCCGCTGGCCAGCCAGGCTGAAGGGCAGTAGTTACTGGCAGGGGAAACCCCCGTGAATGAGTTGGATCGGCGGCACTCCTGCATCAATCAACACCTCCTTCGACAACTCCCTCACGTCCTCGAAAATTGGAGCATTTTGTCAGTGTTTACGCAGTACGGTCCTGCAAAATGGATCACGCTCGCACATCGCGGCCGTCCTTATACCAGCCATTTCAGCGGCTAAATCCATACCGCCGATGTTCAAATGCCTGAGAACAACGACAAAGCTGTCATCGTTTCAGGCATTTGAGATCACCTCGCAATTTGCTTCGTATGTCGCCCGGCTCGAAAGCCATTTATCCAGTTCTTCCACGGGATATCTGATACTACGTTCGCTATCGCGTGTGTATCGAGGGCCTCTTTGAAAAGTTCCGGCACTACCATCTTTCCGACACTTCCGTAAAAAAAATTTGGAGCGTCCTATATAAATCGCAGCTTCAGTCTCGGTCAATTCTTTCTTCACTAAACCGAAGGACGGAACTTTGGTCTTCTTTTTTTTCCCAAGTAATTTCAAGCTGAGTTCCGACAAAAAATCCTCCATTTCTTCTCTGCTGCTCGTGACGGGGATTTCGCCGATCACTCTCAAAAAACCATTCTCGATTGTCACATTGATCGCGCTTTCCACAGATTTCACTCCTCGCCGTTGAATTTTTTGAATGCAAAATGGACCCCGAATCAAAGAATTAAATTCAGCGAATTTAAATTATTCTGGGGAAGGAGCATTTAC
>JAISYN010000093.1 GCA_031269915.1 Synergistaceae bacterium | reverse complement strand
TATCTTCGGAATAGAACTCGCCACTTCTGCCATTCAAATAGCGGCGATCCGAGGATTCAATAAAAAGGTTTTCAAGATGAGCCCTCTTCATCATCACTTTGAACTCGCAGGCATGAAAGAAACGACAATAGTTTCCCGCTTCACGCTGGTCCACCTGGTCGGTATCGTCGCCGCGATAATACTCATAAAGACGATATTGGGAGGGGGACTGCAAAATGTCTGAAAAACCCGTAATGGACGGAATGAGGCTTACTGTCCTCGGAGCGGGGACGAGCGGAATTTCTTTGGCCTTCATGGCGCACAGGCTGGGTGCGGACGTATTTGTCTCCGACTCCGCGAAAATATCCGGCCCTGCTTTAGCACGGCTCGAGGAGGCCGGAATACCGTATGAACAGGGAGGCCACACTGAAAATGTCTTTTCCGGGGATATAATCGTCGTTGGTTCGGGGTTTCCTCCAAAGGCGCCGATCATCGCGAAACTCAGGGAACGCGGCGCCTCTCCTGTCGGAGAACTTGATTTCGCGCTTCCTTTCATATCTTCTCGGGTAATAGGGGTGACCGGCAGCAACGGAAAAACCACTACGACGTCGCTTCTGGCTCATCTTATAAGGGCCTTAGGCGCAAAATGCCGCGCGGCAGGCAACATAGGAAGCGCGATCGCCGATTTTGCGGGGGCGGATTTGGATTATATCGTGCTGGAACTCAGCAGTTTTCAGCTTTACTGGACAAAATCGGCGAACCTTGCCGGGGCGATAGTTACAAATCTGGCCCCTGATCATATTGATTGGCATGGTTCTTATGAAAATTACGCAGCGTCCAAAGCCCGTATACTCTCTTTTGTGCGGGACGAAGGGTTTTCGGTGATCCAAGAGCGCGATAGGGAAACCCTTGGATACTGCGGAGGGATAAACTATTCCCTTTCATGGGGCGGCGCGCATGAGACACAAGTTATATCCCTGTCAACCAAAGAAAAAAACGCCATGATGGGCGGCGTGGAACTGTTCCGTTTTTGTGAGACGAATCTCATAGGAGTTCATAATATGGAAAACACGGCGATGGCAATGGCGGCGGTAAAACTTCTGGGGCTCGACGCCGAATCCGCTCGGGCCTCGCTCGCTTCTTACGAAGCGCCTCCGCACAGATGCAGGCTCGTTTTGACGACAAACAGCGGCGTGAGATATATAGACGATTCGAAGGGGACGAATATAGCTGCCTCTAGCGCGGCGATGTCATCGATAGAGGGGCCTCACATCGTGATATTGGGCGGACGCGGTAAAAATGAGGATTACGCCGGTCTGTTGGAGCCGCTTCGAAAATTTGCCAAATGTGCCGTCCTGATAGGCGAGGAATCCGACAATATAGCCGCGGCTCTGGAAAGCGGCGGTTATATGAATTTTCTCAAGACGGGCGACATGGAATCCGCGGTGAAGATCGCTTCAGGGCTGGCGTGTCCCGGAGATTCGGTGCTTCTTTCTCCCGCCTGTACGAGCTGGGATGCGTATAAAAATTACGAGGAGCGCGGAGAGCATTTCACTTCCCTCGTTATGAAATACGCAGGTGATAAAAATGACGCGGTACGCAGATAATACTTTCATTCCGAACGACGCTCACGCGAAAGTGGATATCTGGCTGTGGCTGATACCGCTCATTTTGAGCGGGCTCGGAATATTGATGGTGACGACTACGACCAGCAATCTGATCTACAACGTTTCAGGATCGCCGTTTACCATGGGAATCAGGCAGACAAGATCACTGGGATTGGGATTCATGATGATGCTATTTGCTTTTTGTATTCCAGCGCGTTTTTGGCAAAATATAGCCGGGCTGCTCTGGGTTTTTTCCATAATTATGCTGGTCGCCACTCTGATACCGGGCGTAGGCAATTCATCGGGAGGGGCGAGCCGTTGGCTCCGGATCGGCGGTATATCCATTCAGCCGTCCGAGATAATGATACTGGCCGCCGTGCTCGAGTCCGGGAAAATATTCAATAAACACGCACTCGATCAAAAGAGATGTTTCATAGCGACCCTAATTTTGATTGCGGTATCCTCAGCTCCTCTTCTTTTGCAGCCGGACCTCGGTTCAACGATATTTCTCGCGCTTGTCTGTATGGGGATGTTTACCGAACGTTTCGGATGGAAACTGCCGATTCTATTAGGTGTCGTCGGTGCTGCGCTGCTGGTCGTTCTGGTAATTTTGGAACCTTACAGAATGAGAAGAATCAACGCTTTTCGCGACCCGTATTCCGATCCTCTCGGTTCCGGTTTTCAAACGATTCAGGGACTCATTGCATTCTCGAACGGAGGGATATGGGGTTCGGGGCTTGGGCGCGGACTCCAGAAATTACAATATCTTCCGGCCGCGTATACCGATTTTATATACGCGGCGCTCGGAGAGGAACTCGGTCTGTTGGGAACACTCGGCGTCTTGCTGCTGGTCGCTTTGTGGATGCTGCGCTGCCGGATACTTTACAGGCGCGCCGAGGACGGATACAGCAAATCTGTGGCTTGGGGAGTGACTCTGACAATTGTACTCCCTTTGTTTATAAACGTGGGCGGCGTAACCAATATGATGCCGCTCACGGGAATGCCTCTGCCGTTTATGAGTTACGGAGGCAGCGCGCTTGTAATGGCGTGGATGAGAGTTGGGTTGCTCTTACGGCTTCAAAAGGACGCGTCGAGGAGGTCTTCGCCATGACGCGCAGTAATTCCTCATGCAGCATGATGTTAGTGGCGGGAGGCACAGGGGGGCATATATTGCCGGCTATCGCGTTCGGAGATTGGATATGCCGGGAAAAACCGAAAATTAACGTGAGTTACGTCTCCGGTTCACGCGCGGTTGAACTAGAAATCTACAGATATTCCAGGATAGAACCGTTTGTTCTGAGCGCCTCTGGTTCGCCCATGGGGATATCTGGGATGCGCAGGTTCAAAAGATTTGCCGAACTGGCGGCGAGTTTTTTTCAGGCAAACCATCTTATGAAAAAACTATCTCCGGATATCTGTGTCCTGTTCGGCGGATATATTTCCATGCCCGCTCTGTTTGCGGGTAAAATGCGGGGGATATGTTCGGTGCTTCACGAACAGAACGCGCGCGCCGGGCGCGTCACGAGAATCGCCGCGCGCCTTCGCGTCCCCATAGCGTCCGGATGGAAAGATTGCGAACCTCTGTCCGATTCCCGTTACATAAAGGTAGGCGTCCCAATTCGGCGCCTCAAGAGCATGATGAAAAACGAAGCGAGGCTTTTTCTCGGAGTGAACGACGATGATGAACGCACCCCATTGGTAACGGTGATGACGGGCTCGCTGGGAAGTGAAAAGCTGCTGGAGGTCATATCGGATCTGACGAAGCTCGACGAGTTTTCGTCGTGGAGGTTTTTGATAATTGATTCGGGCATCAATATATCTCAAAGCGCTGGGAAAAACGTCACTCGAATGCCCAGAATGTGGGATATATCGGCGCTTTATGCCGCTTCGGACTTGCTGATAACAAGAGGCGGCGCCTCGACGCTCTCCGAAATAGAGGCTTTGGGAATACCGTCCGTTGTGGCGCCGTGGCGAAAGGCCTCAGACGATCACCAGATGAAAAACGCGCACGCAGTTACATCGGAAAAAATCGAAATATGGGACGAGGAAGAAGATTCTCTGATGGATTTGTCATATAAATTGCAGAGGCTTTATACAAATTATTGTTGTGGAAATAGATATACAGGCAACTTGTTGTATAATGCATGCGAAACCGGCGAAAAAAACTGTCGCAGGCTGTGGGAGTTTATTGCAGGTTTCATGAGAGGAGATGCCGGTTTTGGAAGCTGAAACCTTCATTGATATTGAAAACCACAAGAACATACACCTTATGGGCATCGGCGGAGCGGGAATGAGCGGACTGGCTCTTTTGCTCAACGCGATGGGGCATAACGTCAGCGGATGCGACGCGGAAAATTCGTTCTATGTGGAAAAAGTTCGTAGAAAAGGCGTGGAAATTTCCATGGGGCATCACAAAGCTCATCTCGATCACTATAAACCCGAACTCATCATCCATACCAGCGCCATTGCGCAGGATCATCCCGAACTCATTGAGGCGCGTCGGCGCGGTATTCCGGTGGCAAGGCGCGCGGAGGTGCTGAGCCTGATATTTAACAGCCATAAGGGCGTAGGAGTAGCCGGGACACATGGAAAAACCACTACTTCGTCGATGATCTCGCTCTTGTCGGAACTGGCGGGGATGGACCCTACTGTGGCGATAGGCGGCGAAATCTCGGATATCGGATGCAACGCGAAACTCGGCAAGGGGGAGTATATGGTCGCTGAACTTGATGAGAGCGACGGGTCATTCGAGCTTTTTTCGCCGGAAGTGACGGTAATCACTAATATAGATTGGGATCACGTCGATCACTATCCTACTTACGCTTCTGTCACCGAAGCTTTTTTGAGATACACGCGCGGAAGGAAACGAGGTACGCCGCTGATTGCCTGTGGAGAAGACGCGGGGGTGAGGGAATTACTCACTTCCGGTATTGATGGGGAAGCAGTCACCTATGGATGGGGATTCGGGTGGAATTGGGGCGCGACCGATGTGAAACATCAGAGCGGAGGGGGAGTAAGGTACGCCCTGAACCGCAACGGTTATCCGCTGGGAGACGTGCATCTTGAGATTTCAGGGGAACATAACGTTCTCAATTCTCTTGCCGCGCTTGCCGCCGCCGAAGCGATGGGGATATCTACGGAGTCATCCCGGAAGTCACTCGAAATATTCAAGGGCGCTAAGCGCAGAATGCAATACATCGGTGAAGCCGAGGGGATAATAGTATACGACGACTACGGACATCATCCGAGGGAGATAGCCGCTACACTCTCGGCGATGAACGCCGCTTTTCACAGACGGCTTCACGTGGTTTTTCAGCCGCACCGCTATACCAGAACCCAGGCTTTGTACCGTGATTTTGCATCTACGCTTCGTCATGTCGACAAAATTTATATTCTTCCGATATATTCGGCGGATGAAACGCCCATATCCGGCGTCTCGTCATTTCTGATAGCTGATGAGCTGAATGCGCTGGGGCGGAGTGACGCCGTGGTGTGCGGCGACTTTCAGGAAGCCGCCGAGCAGATATATGATGCCGTAAAGCCTGGCGACATGGTGCTGACAATCGGCGCCGGCAGTATAGAACGTCTCAGCAGGCAAATTTTGCAACATCTGCGGGACAAGCTTCATGGAGATGCGGAAGCCATCGGCGCGTGATTTTCCGGGTTTGTGCGCTCGGTATAACGTCAAACTCTCTCCTTATACCACATGGAATGTGGGGGGAGTGTCGAAAATACTGTTCACTCCTTTTAAGCGGGCTGATCTGATCGCCGTAATGAAGTGGATCGGAGATAACGGAATGAATTTTTATTTATTGGGCGGAGGTTCCAACGTTCTGATAACCGACGATGTCCTTGAGACTCCTGTCGTGCTGACGACCGGGATGACGGGGATATCGGCAAGGCTGGAGTCTGGTGTTGTCTTTCTCGATTGTCTTGCCGGGACGTCTTTGAAGGAAGTGTTGTCTCTTTCCGTAAAAAATGGATGGAGCGGTCTTGAGTTTGCGGCGGGAATTCCCGGAACGGTAGGAGGAGCTACCGCCGGCAACGCCGGCGCTGTGCGCGGTTCCATCGGGTCGGTTGTGGAAAGCGTGACTGCCGTTGAGCGCGACGGATCGGTCGTTAAATGGAACGCGAGTGAAATAACGTGGGACTATAGGAGCTGTTCGCTGTTCGAAAAGACCGACCGCGTGGCGCATAGCGTCACTTTCAGGCTTCACCGGTCCGAACTCGGCAAAGTCGCGTATTCGGTAAAAGCGGCGATGGAGGACAGAAAAACGCAACCGTCCGTATCTCGAACGGCGGGTTGCGTATTCAGGAATCCGTCAGGCGATAGCGCCGGAAGATTGCTTGACGCGGCAGGCTGCAAAGGAATGAGGGTAGGCGGCGCGAGAGTCTCTGCATCGCACGCTAATTTCATCGAAAACATTGGTGAGTGTACGGCGCGTGACATATTGTCGCTTGCGCTCGCCTGCAAAAAGATGGTGCAGGACGCGTTCGGAACGTTGCTTCGTTTCGAGATAAAAACCATCGGAATTGAGGATGTCTGGAATGCGCCGATATAAGCGCTGGTGCAGATGGAAGCGCTATATTCTAATCGCGAGCGTGTTATGCGGCGTGTTTTATTTCGCGGAGGCGCGATACTGTTTTTTCAGAATGCACAATATTGAAATAACTCCGGGAAACGTCATTCCTGAAGAAGTTGTCTGGCAGGCTTTGCCGAAAAACGTGGAGGATTTCTGGCCTTTGCTCTTCTTTTGCGAATCGGCGTTTGAAAAGCGCATAATGGATTATTATCCCGTATCGGTGGATATGGAAGTCGTAGGGTGGGGGAGATATAAAGTCAGCATAGCTCCGCTGGATATATTCCTTGCGGTGTCATGGAACTCGGAGCACTGGTGGCTTTCGTCAAACGGCCGCATGTGGCGGGCTACCTTGCCCGCCGGAGCGATGGTGAAAGGCATAGCCTTCCCAACCCGTCCTATTCTGGCATGGGATTCACGGCTTCCGGTTCCTATAGATCTCGAACATCAAAGGCGCGACATATATCCGTCAAGTCTGCCTATGGTAAAGATAGCCAAATGGTATGATACTATTGACAGAATCAAATGGAAGAACGACATTTATTGCCTGATGGTCAAAAAAATTGAAGGACGTCAGATGGTGCAAATCCTGTTGGGCGATTCCGACCGGATAACCGGAGAATTGATCGTTAAGGACGACGCCTCGGACTGGCTCTCACTGGCGGCGGCCCTGGAGAATATATATCCCAGCGCTTTGGGAGGCGTTCCTCATGGGTTGATCATAAACGCCACATATACAGATATGACGTTTACCGTATTGGAAAAAGGAAAAATGTGATGGAAGTGACGGAATAAATTTTTTGTTTTTTGATGGGGGGCCCACGTTGTTGAAAAAAACTTCTAGTTCGTCCGGTTACAGGGATCCGGAGGTTCTTGTCGGCCTCGATCTCGGTACCAGCAAAGTAACCGTCGTTGTGGCGGAACGCGAAGGCCCGAGCGGGGAGGCCCAGATAATCGGCATTGGACAGGCGCCGTCTCGCGGGATAAGAAAAGGGCTCATAGTGAATATCGACCAGACTGTGAAATCCCTGAGACACGCCATTGAAGACGCGGAAAACATGGTTGGGCTGGAACTCACGGAAGCGACCGTTTCTTTCAGTGGAAGCGATGTGCAAAGCGTCAAAACGAGAGGAATGGTATCCCTTGGACGGGCGCCGCGTCCCGTAATGCAGATCGACATCGAACGCGTAATAGAGTCCGCTCAGGCGAACGTGTCAGTGCCGAGCGGCAAAATGATATTGCATACAATCCCTGTTGAATACTCTCTCGATGGCAATAGTGGAATAGACGATCCTTTGGGGATGACGGCAATGAGGTTGGATATCGAGCTGGAATCGGTGATTGTTCCGGTCGCCATGGTGCAGAACGTCAGGAATTGCGTCGAAAGAGCGAGACTCGACGTTAGCGGGCTGGTGATAAAACCTCTCGCGTCGGCATTGGGAGCGCTGACGCCGGAGGAAAGCGTTGTAGGCGCTTCAGTGGTCGACATAGGCGGAGGTACCTGTGGAGTGGCGGTTTTCATGGAGGGACGCCCTAAACACCTCGCGGTGGTCTCTGTCGGAGGCGACCACATAACGAACGACGTATCCACCGTTTTGAAAATACCCATAAACAAGGCCGAAGAGATAAAAAAAGAGGTTGACCTTTTCTCCGAGGGCACTCCAGATCAGCCTGAAAACCTCGAATTTGACCACATGGGCCGTAATTATTCCTATTCGATGTCTGAACTTACCGACATTGTTCAATGCCGTGTCGAGGAGCTGTTCGCCGTTCTGATAAAGAACGAGATATCGGAGGCTGGAGTCGCCATGCTTCCGGGGGGACTCGTCATCACCGGCGGCGGTTCTAAAAGCGCCGGCATAGATCATTATCTCTCCCGCATAATGAACACGCCGGTCAGGGTAGCTTTGCCCCTGGATTCCGGAAGGATGCCTCCAAACAGAAACGGGGCTGAGTACACTTGCGCCGCGGGAATAATCCGATATGTGCTGGAACAGGAGAGAGACCCTTTCAGGTTCATAGATAATTCATTCGACTCCTTCGTTTCCGATTCTTCCATCGCCTCACCGATGGGAATCGGGAAGATTATGAATTCAGCCGGCAGGGGCGGCGGCAGATTTTCATTCGTGCAATCAATAATAAATTTGTTCAAGGAATTATTCTGATGTCTCTCGCGAGAGATTAGGGGGAGTAACAATGCCGGAAATTTTTCAACTCGATACCCAAGGCCGCTCTAACCGAGAGATTATAAAAGTAGTGGGCGTAGGCGGAGGAGGAAACAACGCATTAAATCATATAATACGCGGGCGTGTCGAGGGTGTGGATTTTATAGCGGCCAACACGGATCACGCGCACCTCGATCTGATGGAATCTCCGATCAAGATAATGCTGGGAAAGGAATTGACAATAGGGCTGGGCGCCGGGGCTGATCCTTTGATTGGGGAGAAAGCGGCAATTGAATCACGCGATGAGATACGCGCCGCCCTGGAAGGAGCGGATATGATTTTTATCGCCGCTGGCATGGGCGGAGGAACCGGTACGGGCGCTTCACCGGTGATAGCCGGTATAGCAAAGGAGACCGGAGCCTTGGTGGTCGCGGTTGTCACTAGGCCTTTTTCCTTCGAGGGCAAGCGACGCCTCGCCCATACGGTAGAGGGGATAACCAGGCTGAAAGATCAGGTCGACGCGCTGATAGTCATCCCCAACGACAGACTTCTGTCCATATCCGACAAAAGAACGCCGCTCAACAAAGCGTTCGAACAGGCGGACAATGTTCTGCATCAGGCGGTACAGGGGGTCACTGATTTAATTCTGCGTCCAGGGCTTGTAAATGTGGACTTTGCCGACGTGCGAACCATAATGAGCAACGCCGGTTCCGCGATAATGGGCATAGGCGAGGGATACGGGGAAAACAGGGTAGCGACCGCGGCTCATAACGCCATCAACAGCCCGCTCATGGAAGTCCCGATGGTTGGGGCGAAGAGGGTGCTGTTCAATGTTACGGGCAGTTCTAAAATAACCATTCACGAGATAGACGAAGCTGCCGCCATAATCAATAATGCATCGGACAGAGATGTGAACCTGATATGGGGACAAGTTTTCGATCCCGACATGGATGACATGGTGAGGATTACCATAATAGCTACCGACTTTGACGAAGCCGCTGTCTCCGGGGCAATGCGCTCCATCTACGCGGAGGCGGAGACGCCTCCGCCGCCCGCGAGAATACTCTCCAGGCCGGCCCGCGTGACGATAGCAGATACGGCGATCGGCCAGCAAAGCGCCGCGCCGGCCAGCATTCCGGTTCAGACCGCCCCTCAGACGCCGGTTCATTTGAAGGGGCGCTCCGATGTGGGGGAGACGGAAGTCCAATTTGCCGGCGCGCCCGATGATGAAAATTTATTCAGCAATCAGGGACTGCCGCAGGATCAACTGGATATTCCGCCTTACATTAGAAACAGAGTAAAAAGAAAGTAAGGCTGTCGATTGAGCGTAACGTCGAACTGGGCAAGCTGGTCAGAGTATAAAAAATCAGAGCGCGCGACGGTCGATATGCCGTCGGGGGGAGACGGCCGCTGCGCGATATTTTACCCCGCAAGTTATGCGGTTGGCATGGCGAACCTTGGCATTCATTATATATACCGCGCATTGCGGGAACTGGGCGTCGCGGTGGAGCGTTTTTTCGCCTTCCCGATACCGTACCGCTCCGTCGAACACGATACCATGCTTGAAAGGTTCCCTGTGATACTGGGAAGCGTATCGTACGAGGCAGATGTGCTTACTTTCTCCAGATGGCTTGCAAAGGGAGGAATTTCTCCCTCACGCGAGAGCCGTGAACGCTTTCAATCACACGAATCTCCGTTGATAGGGGCTGGAGGGGCGGTGACGTACATCAATCCGCTGTCTCTTTCGGGAATTTGCGATTTCGTGGTGCTCGGGGATGGGGTTGAAACCATCCGTTCGTTTGTCAGGACGCTGAGGCGCGGCTTGTCACGTGAAAAAACACTTGCCGAACTGTCGGAGCATTCGTCGATATATGTTCCGTCAGCCCACAGTCACGGAAGATATTCGCTGAATATAGCGAACACGGATATTTCACGCGATTATGGGCACGGCGTCTGGACTACGCCAAATACGGTGTTCGGAAACTCCCTGCTTGTCGAACTTCAGAGAGGGTGCCCGAAAAAGTGCAGGTTTTGCACAATTTCGCATTGTTTTGCTCCGGTTCGAATTAGAGATGTGAACCTCGTAAAGCGCGACATAGAGAAGTCGGCAATAGTTTCCGATTTTTCGCAGATAGGGCTTGTCACTCCCGAAGCCGGAGATTACGCGGCGCTGGATGAATTGCTGGAATTTGCGGAAAGCCTTGGAATAGGGGTCTCTTTTGCTTCGCTTCGAGTGGATCGAATCACTGAGAAAATGATGAAAACAATCGTCAGCGGAGGAAGGCGAAGTATCACGATTGCCCCGGAGAGCGGAGACGACTCTCTGAGGGAACGATGCGGGAAATATTTCTCTAACGGCACTGTGGTGGAAAAACTGGAAATGGCCGCGGATATGGGAGCGAAAAACGCGAAACTGTATTTTATGGCGGGGCTGCCCGACGAGACTGACGAGGAATTATTGTCCATATCCGAATTGTGCGCTGCGGCGCGAAAAAAAACAGGATTGAAAATAACGGCGGCAGTGTCTCCATTTGTTCCTAAACCGGGGACGCCATGGAAAGGAGAGGTATTTGCCGGAGAAAAAAAATTAAAAGCCGGATATTCTTTGATTTTAAAATCATTCGGCGGTATCAACGGCGTTAAGCTTCAGAGAGTAAGCATAAAAGAAGCTTGTTTGGAATACGCTGTTTCGTGGGCAGGCCCCGAATCGGCGAAATTTTTGGCAACAGAGGAGCTATCTGGAGATTCATACAGAAAACTGGAAGGTCTGATGGACCGAACCGAAACCGTTTCGGAGCTGCGGCGTCTGGGTTTGGGAGTTGGTCACGAATAGAAAGGAGGCACCTGAATGGCAGCTACAACAAGAAGAGCGAGAAGTTACAAGGAGAAAAGTTCTATTTTTACGTTCGGTCACTTTGCGCTTCCCGTGGCCGCGGTGATAGCTCTTGGACTGCTTTTCGTCGGAATTAAACTGTTTTTTCTCACCTCGCCTGAAAAAATTGGAGTCGAGGTCGTATCCGACGAAGATTTAACATCGCAACGGGGCCCTGCGGCGCCGATTGTGGAACAGCCGGATTTCGCGCTGGCTGAGAGTGATTACGAGGTAAAACCGGTTCCAAGAGTGGCGGAAAAGCTCGAGACCTCCGATGTCTCGATAATTTTGGCGGGGCCGTTGACCCAGACCGGCTCACCGGTGAAGATGCCGGGTTCTTCAGCGGCTTCTAAGGCGGACGCTAAACGGGAAACGGCGCCTGCAGCGGTAAAAACACAGACAGTTCCAGCAACCGCGAGAACCAAAACGAATCCCAACGCTAAATGGGGGGTTCAGATAGGTGCGTTTGTGAACGAAAGCAGCGCTTCCACAT
>JAISYN010000039.1 GCA_031269915.1 Synergistaceae bacterium | reverse complement strand
CCCGGCGCCGGGGCCGCCGAGAGCGCGGTGGGGGCTATTTTGGATAGGGGGGCGAAGATAATGAACCGAGCCGCCGACATTCAACCTACGATAACGGTACGTCCTGGGAAAAGGATGGGCATTTTCGTCCAGCAAGACGTCGTTTTCCCGTTTCCGTATGAGTTGTGACATGTTTTGCGAGGTTCGGGGAAGCTCATTGATGTTCGCGTTTGATATGACAGCCCCCGCGCTCCAGCGCGGAACGCGGGGGCTGTTCCCTGTTTCCGTAAGTTTGGATATGACGTCAGTTCATAAGCTCGCGGATTTTTTCGATTGGCAGTCCTGTATTTCTTACGATGACATCCGGCGAAACTCCGTCTGCCAGCAGGTTACGGGCAACTTCGAGCTTGCCTTCGAGCCTGCCTTCGAGCCTGCCTTCTTCTCTGCCCTGGCGCTTTATCTGTTCAGCCACTTCGCGTTCCCCCATTGGAATAAACACTATCTTTCCCTCCTGTCTCAGTTGCTGCCGGTATTCGATGTATTGCGCCTCGAGTTTTTCATCTTTCAGGTAAAGAATCCTCTCTATGAAAAGCAACAGGTCGCGCTTGTCATTTTTGCTCCATCCACGCTCGCCGAGAAGTTCCACCGTCTTGCGGAGGAAATTGTACTTCTGGAGTTCCGCACTGCTCCGCAGAGAGCATTTCGCCGCGTAGAGAACGAGGTCCGCGGGGTTGTCGCTCGCGGTGAGTTCGTCGTCGTCGAGGTCCATCAGCGACAATTTATTATATCGGTAATTGGACTCGGTTCCGTAGCGGCTGTGCGAATAATACCGCGGCTCATTCTCCGGCCGCCTGTCCGTGATGATGACGAGGGCCGCCGGTTCACGCCGATAATGGCAGTATATCAGCGATTTGTAGTAATACATCCGCTCGGCGAGGCTGCCGCCGCCGCGTCCCTGAATCTCAAAATGCAGCATAAACCATTCCGCGCCGCCGCCCTTCAATGGAACCTCCAGGAGATAATCCGCGAAATGTGGGCTTGTGTGAATTTTGGGGTCGGCGGTGTTCAGGATATCCCTGAATTCTTTGTCGAGGAATCTGGGCTCTCTGGTCTTGTCGGCGTCCTCGTAAAGTTCCGGCAGCGCCCTTTTGAGCAGGGAGTAAAAGAATTTCTCGATAAGGTCCTTCCAAAACCCGTCATGGTCAAACCGGTACGTTTCTCCAGAGGATTCGCCGGTTTGCTCGGAAGTGGGTTTTTCATCTTTTGTAGCGTCGGCAGTCAAAGGTCCTCATCTCCTTGCGAAGTCATTATACCGTATTCGGGGATCAATGGCTCAAAAGACCCGATACGACCTGTGCGTAAAAGCGCTCCGGTGGACCGGGCCGAAATATTTGCTGTCGAACCCCCCGTCCGGGACGGATACGAGCCAGTAACAATCCGGCGAAAGAACGAGCGGCGTCGGGTACGGGGAAAGTCTGCCGCCGCGCGAATCTTCATTAGCCACAAGCATAGGCATGGGTTTTTCGTTCACAAAGAGCTGATTGCCCCTGATCGTAACGGCGTCTCCCGTAACCGCTCCTATCTCCTTCAGCATCTTCCAGTTCCGGCTCACGTAACCGCGCCGTATCCCAAGCTCTATTATGGGGTTATGAATCCGGGACAGGTCAATGAGCACACATTCGCCCCGTTCCGGAACCTCATGCATTGGCGTTTTTAACGCCTGTAAAAACTATAAGTCCTGGGAGGGATCGAATTGACGCAATTGTACGTATGCGAGAAAAAATCTGTTGGAGTAGCCCTGTCGAACGTCCTGCCTGGAGTCAAGGTGAAGGACACGAATTTTATCCGATGCGGCGATGATATTGTGGCTTGGGCTTCCGGGCATTTATTGGAATTGTGCGAGCCAGAGGACTACGATCCGGTTTACAGGAAATGGAGCCGCGAGACGCTGCTTTACGTACCGGACAAATGGAAACTCAAGGAGAAGGAGCGGACGAAATCTCTGCTTTCAGGCTTGAAGAAACTGATACGCGGTCTTGGCCATTCCGATGCAGTCGTGAACGTCGGCGACGGCGATCGCGAGGGGCAGACACTGATAGACGAGATTCTGGAGTATTGCGGCTGGCGTGGTCAAACGAAACGCCTGCGCCTCAACGACGTAAACCCTGACGCGATACGCCATGCATTGGATAACATCAAGGACAACGCCGTTTACAGGGGCGAATACATGGCTGGACAGGCGAGAACGCGGGCGGATTGGCTCGTCGGCCTTGCCTTGCCCCGCTTTGTCACAGTCTCGCTCCGAGATTCGGGATACGAGGCGGGGGTTATAAGCGTGGGGCGCGTTCAGACTCCGACGCTCGGGCTAGTCGTGGAACGCGACAGAGAGATACGGGAGTTTATTTCATCCCCGTACTTCGATGTGAGAGCGACATTGATCCTCGACGGCGGCCGGACGCTCGCCGGGCGATGGGCTCCGGATGATTCTCACGCGGCGTATCTCGACTCGGAAGGCCGCGTTACGAGCCGCGAATGGGCGGCGGCAATGGAGAAGAATCTGCGCGGCATTGGCGGCGTCGTTTCAAAAGCGGACAGACACGCCCGCGTGACGCCGCCTCCTTTGCCGTATTCGCTCACGAAGCTCCAGATGGCCGCTTCGAGAAACTGCGACATCACCGATACTCTGGAGCGCGTACAGAAACTTTACGAATCGGGATTTGTCACGTACCCGCGCACCGGCTGCGAGTATATCCCGGAGGGGCATTTTGCGGAGGCGCCGAAGATAATAGACGCCATCCGGGTATCGCGCCCTTCCCTCTCCGATATGCTGGGCGGCGTTGACTTGACCAGAAAGAGCGCGGCGTGGAACACGTCAAAGATTAGCGAGCATCACGCGATAATTCCCACGGCAAAAGTTCCGCTCGACGGCGCTCTGCCGGAAGCTGAACGTAAAATCTACGAAATGATCTGCGCCCGCTACGTCGTTCAATTCTTGCCCGACTGCGAGTACGAGGAAACGACGGTCGAGTTCGAGTCACAGGGGGAAACGAAGGAAAAATTCAGAGCGACGGGCAGGACGGTCATCAATCCCGGCTGGCAGGGCTGGGAAAAACCGGACGCGCAAGGTAAAGGGGGCGAAAAAGACGCGGGCGACGACTGCGACGCCGGGGTTCTTCCCTCCGTCAGGCAGGGCGAGACTGGAATAATCCAGCTCTCCATTGCCGAAAAAGCGATATCCCCGCCGAAGCCCTACACGTATCACGGGCTTCTCGCGACCATGAACAATATTCATTTGTTCGTCAGTGACCCGGCGATACGGGCGAAACTGAAAGAAATCCAGGGAATCGGCACTGAGGCTACTCAAGAGTCGGTTCTTTCCACACTCTTCGAGCGCGGGTACATGGAGAAGAAGAAAAACCCCATCTATACTACCGAGCTTGGACGCCGGTTAATCTCCATTTTGGGGCGCGGTAAATCCGAGGCGATGTCCTGCGGGCGAAACGCCAGGCGGTTCGAAGGCATATACGGGTATTTCTGGAAATGCGCGTGTTCGCCGGATATTACGTTCAAGGTAAGTTGATTCGGTGGGGATAATATCGGCCTTCATCCTGTTCTGCGGTCCCTCGCAGGGCGGCGACGTTCCAAGGGCTGCGATAGCCGTGGTCGCACGGCGGGAGTTCATGGCCGATTTCGTGGGATACGATGATTACAGTCTGCTCGACGTGTATATTTGGAAGGAGGGAATCATAGGCGTGGCGATGTTATGTCCGGTGGGGTTTCACGAGACGCTGATTTACGATTGCCGAGGGAGGAAGCGCGAGGTTATTTACCAGGACGCTTATATTCCGACGAAAAAAAGGCGCGGGGAACTGCGGCGCGAG
>JAISYN010000012.1 GCA_031269915.1 Synergistaceae bacterium | reverse complement strand
CCCTGTGGTTTAGCCCCTCCAACGCTACTGAATAGTTACAAGAATTTTGAGGTAACCGACGAGGAATGGGAGAAACTACGGCAATCTCCTTTCGACATGGAGGATTGTTTGAAAGGCTTGAAGATGTTCGATTCGGTTCGCCACATCGCGGGAGGCTCCGATTTCTCGGATCAGGTCTACGCTGACATGCGGAAGCTCGAAGAATTGGCCGGGCATGTTTTCACCGGCCGGAGCCGCGATTCTGTCGGAGGGCTGTTTTTAGAGGCGTCCGCCCTCAGAGGTCTGATGGCCGGTTTGGAGGACTACGTTTCAGATGTCCGCAACGCCCTTGAGTCGCTCGAAAAACTCAGGCCGGAAAGCCTGGATATATTGGACGAACCGAAGATATAACGAGGCCACGCGGCTCTACAACACCGCGCGGCCGTTCGCAGCAAAAATCATTCCGCTTCCGCGAGATATCTCCTTCTTCGCTCGCGGTACATGTATTCCGCAATGACATGCGGAGGGACTTCAACGCCGTTATCCCGTTTGATGACTCTCGATATCTCGGAGCTGCCCGTAACGCCATTCTTCCGTATTTCGTCGATGAGTTTACAAGTCCGTTCTTCAAGATACATGTTCAGTCCCCCTATCAATTTTGTTTCAAAATGGCCTTATGGCTTTGCCTTTATTGAATCGCCCCATTTTCGGGGCGTAATATCAGATCGCCTATCATGCCGGCCGCGGCCTCGAATTCCGACGCCAACAGCAAGCCGGCGACCGCCGAAAGCGTTTCCTTCGTTTTCGGGTCGGCCGGCATCGCTTCAAGCTCCTTCAGGAGCGCGTCCGCCTTGCCGATGTCCTCGGCGAGCAACGCGTCCCGGAGCCGTGACAGCGTTTCCCGATACGCGGGACTGGATTCCTCTGTGTTCGCCATGTTTTCAGCGGCGGGTGCGTATTCCATCAGCGCCGATCTTATTCGGGCAACCAGCCCGGACAGATTTCCGCTGAACGCGGCGAGCTTCTCCTCTATAACATCAACGCCGCCGTTTTTTCCCGCTTCCTCAAGTTCCGCCGCAAAGCGCGATATTTCAGCCGCGCCTATGCTCGCCGAGGCGCTTTTGAGCGCGTGTACCTGAGTGATGAAGGACGACAGGGCATTTTCGTCCGGCGCGTTTGAGAGGATTTCGAGCCGTTTCTCGGCGTCTCGGCAGTAGAGTTCAAGCACGTTGATGTACCCTCCCATCGTCCCGCCCGTCGCCGCGAGTCCGCGAGAAGCGTCCACCCCTTCGATCTTCAGGCTTGTTTCGGGCGGGGAATCGCTTTCATGCGCGCTCCGCTCGAATTTCAGCCTCTTATCCTTTGGAACCCACCTCTCCGCCAGCTCATACAGGCGGCGTATCTCTATCGGTTTTGACAGGAAGTCGTTGAAGCCGTTTTCCAGAAACATCTCCTTCATCCCCGAAACGGCGTTGGCGGTCAGCGCGACAATCGGCAGGATATTGAATCGTTCGCCTTCGAGCGAGCGAATCGCGCGTGCCGTCTCTATCCCGTCCATGCCGGGCATCATGTGATCCATAAAAATCAAGTCGTAACTGTTTTCCCGCACCATCGACAGTGCCGCCTCGCCGCTGGAACATGTTTCGACGTTCATCTCGAAAGGAGCGAGAAGCCCCTTCGCAATCCTGAGATTCACATCGATGTCATCGACCACGAGCACGCGAAAGCCCGGCGCGGTGAAACGCGCGTCGAGGCTCCCCGCGATTGCCGAGACCGTCCCTTCGATGTTTCCAATGGGCTCGCAGTCGACGAATGATTGACGAATGACAGCGGTGAAAACCGATCCCTTCCCGTACTCGCTCTCCGCGGAGATGTCCCCGCCCATCGCGCGGCAGAGGCTGCGCGCTATCGACAGCCCAAGCCCCGCCCCCTCGATGCCGGTGTTGCGCTCCATGTCCACGCGCGCGAAGTCTCCGAACAAACGCCCCATATCCTCCCACTTTATCCCGACTCCGCTGTCCTCGACGGTAAAGCGCAGTATGATCGTTTCGCCGCCCCTCTCACAGGACGCCATAAATTTGATAAAACCATTTTTCGTATATTTCACAGCGTTGGAAAGCAGGTTCAGCAACACCTGACGGATGCGCCCCGCGTCTCCGGTCATTCGGGATGGAATATCGGGATCGATGCTTGCCGTGAAGAGGACGGGGCTTTCGGCGAGCCTGACCCGCGTTATATTTGTCACGTCGTTGAAAAGCGAGGCGGCGTCATAAACCGACGGCGTTATCTGAATGTTGCCGGACTCTATTTTGGAGAAGTCGAGTATATCGTTGATTATGGACAGCAGATTTGCCCCGGCCTGCTTGATGTCGCGTATATGTTCCAGGCATACGGGGCGCCCGTATTCCCTCTCCGCCAGTTCGCTCATCCCTATTATCGCGTTCATAGGCGTTCTCAGCTCGTGGCTCATCCTCGCCAGGAACAGTGTCTTGCTCCTGTTTTCCATGTCGGATTTGAGTCTGGCCGCGTTCAAATCCTCGACGCTGCCCATGACTTCGTTTATGTCCATGCTTATTTGTGCGACTTCGTATTCCAGGGCATCGGCGCGTTCGAGGATAACTTCGGCGATTTGGGCCATGCCGCCGGATTTCGAGGCTGCTTCATGTCCCGCCGCTCCGTTCCCGATAAGCGCGTTCAGCTCCTCGGCCACAGTCTTTGCCCTGCCGACATCGGAGCGGATTTCCGCTATCGAGGCGACATGGTTTATCGCTTTTGTCACCAGGGACAGCACAACTTCGTCAATATAATCCGCTATGTCCATAACCCGGCAATGCCTCCCCAAATACCGAAAATCACCAAAAAATATGGAAAGTGCATGAATCCGCCCCGTCTTTCAGGCATTCTTTCGAGTTGTCGTGAACTACCTTCGCCGACGGTTCAAATCTCCACGCCATCTCGGTAAGGATTCCCCTGTTGAACGCGCAGGGGTAAGGATTGTTGCAGACGCTTATTATCTCGTTTTTACCCGGCACGGGCTCGCACCCGTAATGCCCGATGCCTTCCGTCATGACGCCTGTTCGCGCGTCAAACAGCCGCTGGCCGTTTTTTCGGTGATTCAAGTGATACGCCACGTCTATAGCGTATATCGCGCTCTCGATTCCGGTTGTCCATGACGGGAACTCCGCGTTTCTCGGAATGGACATGCCGATGTTGAACAGCACCCTGTCGCCGATTTGTCTCGCGATATTTTCAAACGCCTCGAGCCACGCCTCCTGTGAATACCATCCCTCTTTGTCCAGCACGAGTTTTTTGTCCGCTACAGTCCCTATGCCTACCTGGCTCAGGTAGCGCCTCGATATGTTTGTAAAGTATCCCAGCCCGTCTATGATCGAGTACACCGTCTGGCCGTTCACTTCTATGCCCGGTTCAAAAATCCTGAATTGCATCGCGTCATCTCCAGTTCGATAATCGCGGCCTTGGCCGGTTATTCCGCGAGTTTTTCCGCTATCGCCAGGGCTTCCTTGAACTCTCCGACGAGGGCCAGATCGGAAATCCTCGACAGGGAATCCCCGGCGGCGTCGCCGAGCGGTTTTCGGCTCAGGCCGGCTATGAGCCTGTCCACGTTTCCGATATCCTCGGCCTCCAGCGCCTCTTTCAAGCGTATGAGCGCGGTCTTGTCCAATGCCGATATCTCGTCCTCCGGCGCACCCTCTTTCGAGGACAGGGCATCGCGAATGTGTTTGACCGTTTGGGAGAGAGCTTCCCTGAATCCGCTCAGCCCATCCGATATTGCCGCGATATCCCCGCGTTTGCCGGCGTCCTCCAGCATTGCGGCTTTTTCCGACAGCCCGGACGCTCCTATGCTCGCCGAGGCGCTCTTGAGCGCGTGTACCTGAGTGATGAACGACGCCAAGCCATTTTCGTCCGGCGCGTTTGATAGGGTTTCAAGCCGTTTCTCGGCGTCACGGCAGTAGAGTTCGAGCACCTTCATGTACCTTTCCATCGTCCCGCCGGTCGACGCGAGGCCAAAGGACGTGTTCAGGCCCTCGATATACAGCCCTGCTTCAGCCTGAGACGCGGACATTTTCGGAGTTTGAACGGCCCTTTTCTTTTCTTTCGGAATCCAGCGTTCCATTATCTCGTTCAGCTTCGATATCTCTATGGGTTTGGACAGGAAGTCGTTGAAACCGTTCTGCAAGAACGTCTCGCGCATGCCGGATATCGCGTTGGCCGTGAGCGCGATTATCGGGACTGTCCTGAAATATTCGCCCCCCGTAGCGCGGATCGCCGCCGTCGCCTCTATCCCGTCCATCCCCGGCATCATGTGATCCATGAATATAATGTCGTAAACGCCTTCTCGCGCCATGCGAACCGCATCAGCGCCGCCGCCGCAGAGTTGAACCTTCATCCCGTAAGGGGCGAGCAGTCCTTCCACAACCTTCAGGTTGGTCTCGATGTCGTCCGCTATCAAAACGCGCGCTTCCGGGGCGGTGAAGCTGATTTGGACGTCCCGCGCCTCATAAGCGTCATAAACGCCCTCGTCCATTTCCCCAATAGGCTCGCCGTCCATGACCTTTTGCGTAAGGATAGCCGTAAAGACGCTGCCCTCGCCGAATACGCTCGAAACGGACACGTCGCCGCCCATCGCGAGGCAGAGCTTTTTGGTTATGGCAAGCCCCAAACCCGTGCCCTCGATGTTTTTGTTTACATCGCCGCCAAACCGTATGAACTCGCTGAACAACCTCCCCAAATTTTCCTCCTCGATGCCTATCCCAGTGTCCGCGACCTCAAATGTCATCGATATTTCGCCGTTTTCGCGCGTTTTCCCACTGACATTCAGAGACACGGAGCCCTCGGAAGTGTATTTTACCGCGTTGGACAGGAGGTTCAGCAGCACCTGACGGACGCGGGTTTCATCGCCTTCCAGCCTGCGCGGCAGTGCGCCGTCGATGTTCGTTATCAATCGGACGTTCTTCCCTGAGAGGCGCGTCCGTATGATGTTGGTCACGTCGTTCAGCAGCGAGCGGAGCCTGTATTCCGCGGGGACTATCTCCATTTTGCCGGATTCTATCTTGGAAAAATCCAGTATGTCGTTGATGATGGAGAGAAGATTGTTTCCGGCTCGTTTCACATGCGCCGCGTTTTCGCGCACAGACGGAGACACGTCCTCCCGAAGTATCAGCTCCGACATGCCGATGACGGCGTTCATCGGGGTGCGTATCTCGTGGGACATCTGGGCCAAGAAATCGCTCTTGGCGCGGGAAGCGGACTCCGCCCTGCTATTTGCCTCGATCAGCAGGCGGTTTTGCTCCGCCAGCGCGTTGTCGGAATGGGAGACAAAGAAATTGATCACGATGAAAATGACGAGAATGAGAAAAAGCATCCCGAAAAACACGCCGTTCATGGCCGTATTGAGGGCCAGCAATCCCGGCAGCGGGTAGGCGACAACCAAATGCCAGTTCATCTCGGGGATCGCGCTCACCAGGTAGATATGACCCTCGAAGACGAAAGTCCGCGTTTGGGAATCGCGAAGCTCCCCGGCGATTTTTGCTATTTCTGCCCCGGCGCTCCCAAGGTGATCCGTGAGGAGGACTTTGTTGAAAACAAGGTCGTAATCCATCGCCGAGGTTATTTCATCGAGGCCGTTGAACAGATACGGGGTGATGTTCGCGTCGAATTCTCTGTAAGCGGAGGCGACGAAATCCGAAAAGGCGGTGAGGTCGATGCCGGTGCCCAACATGCCGATCGGCTTTTTGCCGCCGTCTTCCCCGTCCGCGAAAACGGGCAGGTTGACCCAGAGGTTGATCTGCCCCAAGTCAGGGTTGTAGTTGATGTTGAAGTTGTATTTCTCGGTCTCGTAAAGCGTCATGTCGTACCAATATGAATTTGGGTCGGCGGGATCGACGACATACGGCTCGTTGCCGGTGGAATAGAATATTTTGTCGATGTCGTTTATCCAGAATACGTTTCCGTTTTTGAAATAACGCTGGTAATTGTCAAATTCGGCCCTGGCCCCGGCTTCAAACTCCCTGTCGGAGGGATTCAGAAAATATTGCCG
Source organism: Synergistaceae bacterium (assembly GCA_031269915.1). Taxonomy (GTDB): domain Bacteria; phylum Synergistota; class Synergistia; order Synergistales; family Synergistaceae; genus JAIRKI01. The sequence goes on along the minus strand of JAISYN010000012.1, from coordinate 4,402 downwards.
GATGGCGGGCGTGTCCGCCATTTTCAACGCGAGGTTGAGTTCGCTGTTGACCGTCGTGGCGAGGCGCAATTTTATGGTCTCGGACGCCGTGGCAAGCTGCTGTTGGATGAACGAACGGTTGACCTGGCGGGCGGAAATGGAGTACGCCGTCATCGACACGGCCAGAATAACCGGAAAGAGGACGCAGGAAAACAGGATGAATTTCGATGATCGGACGGCGGCCTGAAAAGTATTTTTCATCGCGCTCACCGGCTCGCTTTTTTCAAAAGTTCGTCCGTCATGGCGTTCATGGGAGCGCGTATCTCGCGGCGAATCCGCCTATCCATCGCGCCGCGTATCTTTCATCAGACCGTCGATGATTCTTCCGGCTTCGTCGAAGTCGGAAACCAGGACGCAATCCGATATGCGGGAAAATTCCGGCGCGGGTTCCTTGCCCGCACACGAGTCCGCAAGTTTGTCCAGCATTTCGTCTATCGCGCGGATGTTCCTCGCTTCCAGCGCCTCTTTCAAACGCGACAGCGCTTCCCTGTCCCAAGCGGGCGCGTTTCCCGCGCCGCCCGTCCCTCCTGGCAGCGCGGCGCCGATATGTCCCGCAAGCCCGGAGAGGTTTTCACGGAACCCGCCGATCCGTTCCCGGATGAACGCGGCATCGCCGGTTTTCCCCGCCGCTTCCAGCCGGGCCGCCTCTTCCGACAGAGCCGCCGCTCCGACGCTGGCCAGTGCGCTCTTGAGCGCGTGAACCTGCGTCGTGAAAATTTTTATGTCATGCTCCGCTTGTTCCGCTGTCAGAAGTTCCATTCTCGCCTCCGCGTCCTTGCGCAACGTCGAAAGCGCCTGTCCGTAACCCTCCGGCGTTCCCCCGGTCATGGCTATTCCGCGTTTTACGTCAACGCCCGGGATTTCCAATCCCGAGAGGCTGCCTTGGTTCCCCGCCGCGAATGAAGCGCCCCCGTCCGACTTTATCTGTTTTTCTTTGGGGAGCCACTTTTCGATGATCTCATCCAGTTTAGACACATCTATCGGTTTGGCTAGAAAGTCGTTGAAGCTTTTTTCGATAAACATCTCCCGCATTCCCGTTACGGCATTCGCCGTAAGCGCGACGATTGGAACCGGATGTCCCGCCCCTCCTTGCTCCTTTTCCCATTCCCTTATCAGCGCAGTGGCTTCCACGCCGTCCATCTGGGGCATCATGTGATCCATGAACACGATGTCGTACCGATTGCGCTTGACCAGCTCCACCGCCTCGGCGCCGCTCAAACAGGCGTCAATGGTTGCGTTGTACGGGGCGAGGAGCCCTTCCGCCACTTTGAGGTTCGTCGCTATGTCGTCCACCACCAAAAGCCGCGCGCCTGGGATGGTGAACCTGGTTCCGTTGAATGCCGCGCTCTCCCCGTAATTCCGGCGATCCGGCGCGCCGTTCAGGACATCGGAGATCGACAGGGCCTGCACCGGCAGAGAGACGAAGCGCACGTTGGGGACATACGCCTCCGTTCCCCATTCGATCATCAGCGCCAGAGGTGGCGGCTTTTTCGCGGGGTTTTCACGCGCCGCCCGGTCCATCGCCGCCTTGATCCGGTCGTAGAGGCCGTAGCCGGAAAACACAAAATACCATTCCTCGTCCCGAAGGGCTTGAGCGAAGCTCTCAATATCCGTCACAAGCCGGAATGGGACTCCCATATTTTCCAAAGACCACGCGACCGACTTCGCGTAGACCAAGCGGCCCTCATAGATCAAAGTTTTCTTCCCGCCCGGATTCTCTACGGCGGCAAATGGCATGTCCCGCGCTATCTTCTGGGGAATGAGCGCGGTGAAGACGCTGCCCTTGCCGTATTCGCTCTCCACGGAAACGCCGCCGCCCATAGCCGCGCAGAGCCGTTTGGTTATGGCGAGGCCCAAGCCCGTTCCCTCGACGCCCCGGTTCCTTTTTACGTCCACCTGGACAAATTCGCTGAAAAGTTTCAACTGATCCTCCGGTTTTATCCCTACCCCCGAATCCGCCACGGCAAGGCGCAGCGTCACACCGCCGCTCTCCCGCGCTTCCTGGGTCATGGTCACGCTGATAAATCCCTTGTCCGTGTACTTCACCGCGTTGCTCAACATATTGAGGAGTATCTGCCGGACGCGCGCCTCGTCGCCCGTGAGCATGTTGGGAATGGAGACGTCGATGTTGGTGTAAAACCGGATGGGTTTCTCCGCGATCCGCATACGGACGATATTCACCACATCGTTGACAAGGGAGGAAAGATAGTAGGTGACCGGAACGAGCTCAAGCCGGCCCGCCTCGATTTTGGAGAAGTCGAGCAGGTCGTTGATTATCGAGAGCAGGTTCGACGACGCTTGCCTGATGTCCCTGACGTATCCCCTCGACTCGTCGTCGAGTTCCCTCCGCAGGAGCAACTCGGACATGCCGCTGATGGCGTTCATCGGGGTGCGTATCTCGTGGCTCATGCTGGCGAGAAATCCGCTCTTGGCCTCGGACGCCGCTCTCGCCGCCTCGGTCTGTATCTCTAATTCCCGCGTCCGCTCTTTGACCGTCAATTCCAGTACCTTCCCGGCCCGCCTGGTCTTGAAAAACAGGATCATGAGGAGCGCCGCCGTAAACAGCATCAGAATCGACACGCCTGCCAGCCAGGGAGTCCGCGCGCGGATCAGCGCCGCCCGGTAGTCAAACACGCGGCTTTTCCAGCGGTTGGTTATGATTTCGGTATTGATCACGCGGAGGCTCTTGCTTATTATCGAACACAGGACTGTCTCGTTTTTATTCACGCCGAAGTAGGAGCCGTAGGTTCGATTGAAGACGATATTGGCCTTGAAGTCCGGCTTCTCCATGTAATTCGTCAGGGTGAGCAGTTGGTTTTGAGTGCCCATGACGAGATCGACCTCGCCCCTGTCCAGGCCGTCGAGCGCCTCCAATACGTCGACGTACTCCTTCGTTTCCGTGTGTCCGCTGAACCATTGATGGAACATATCGGTATAAGCTGTTTTTTTGCTCAAACCGACACGGGCTTGAAAAACTTCGTTGATTGAGATGTCAGGGGTGCCGGCGCGGGAGATGAGCGCGTACTTGTCGGTCATATAGGGATCGTCCGGCCAGACAAACCGGCTTTTTCTTTCATCCGTGAGGATGAGTTCGCTGATGAGCGCTATTTCGCCATTCTCCAGCATTTGAAGCATATCCGACCAGAGCAGTCTGCCCTGATGAACTTGAGCGAAGCGCAGCCCGCTCAAATTCTCAATCTCCGCCAGAACGTCCATAGCGACGCCCTGCCATGATTTTTCCCTCTCGTTGTAAAACGCGGCGGGGTAATTGTCGTACTCGACGGCGATTTTGACCGGCTCCCCGCCTTCTTCGCGAGCGCAGTGAGCGCGGATGTATTCTATTTCTTCCGCTGTCAGGTTTTTCTGGAACTTGTCACGGATGTAATCCTTGTACCCTCGGGCGTATAGCTCCGCCAGATGTTTGGATAGGCCGCTTTCCAGCGCTTTCTGAAGTACCGATACGACCGGCGCGAGTTCCGGGTTTCGCGTAGAGAGGGAAACCGGCCCGTAGACCAGCGGCGACAGGTCTTCGGTCATCACGCCGCCGTAATCGTCGAAAACCGCTTCAAACGGGCCTTCGTCGATAAAGGCGTCGATCTCCCCGTTTTTCAGCATCCTGTAAGCCTCGCCGTGATTGCCGACGCAGCTGATCTCGTATTCCCCAGCAAGGGACATCCTTGCTTGTTCCAATGTCGTGGTTCCTTCGAGGAAAGCATAGCGGACGGTTCGCGATTCGGCGATATCCAGAGGGCTTTTGCGGCCGGCAAGGTACATGTACTTGACCGGCCTCCCGGCGATGGGGCCGGTCATCCAATATGTTCCCAACCGCTCCGGCGTGGCGGTCAGGTCTCCGGTGAAGTCTATGTCATTGGAAGCGAGGCCGTTCATGAGGTCGTCCCAATCGTAAATCTTCGGCTCGAACGGAATGCCGAACATTCGGGTCAGCAGATCGCAGAACAGCGCGCTGAAGCCCCCCCATGCTTCCGTCCCGCCGAAGGAAACATTCGGCGCTGGGCTCCATCCCGAAGACAAAGGAAGCGTCGACGCCGCGCAGTTTTTCGATGGCTTCCGCCTCTTCCTCCGTGACGCCAGGGATATCCCGAAAATTTTCGTAGATGACTTCCTGACGCGCCGGCGCTTGCAAATGTTCGTCCGCCGCGCGTACGCGCATGACGAAAAGCGAGCCTGCCATCAAAACGGCCAGCGACAGGAGAATCATCTTCTTAGAAAGGAGGCGCGCCGTGAATTTCACCTTCATTCGGGCTGTCCCCTTGAAGCGGCCAGAAGCGTTTCAACCTCATCGAGCGCCTTTCTGAAATCCGAGACGAGGACGCAATCGGAAATTCTCGATATGGATTCGCCC
>JAISYN010000333.1 GCA_031269915.1 Synergistaceae bacterium | reverse complement strand
GAAGACTCTGCGCATGGTCCACATGCTTTCCCAAAAGCGGACTCAAGTCCCTACAAAGCGCATCATATCGGGTATCCTCCTTTCATTTGTTCATTATTGCTGTACTGTCGTCACTATAGTACTCAACGAGCTGTTGATTTGTCAAACGGGGACTCTACGACAATATCATCATCCTTTTCTGCGAAGCTTCGTCTTTTACGGGAATAGGCAAGAACCGTACCGGCAACGATCACCGTTACACAGACGCCGTAGCCATAAAGGACACAGACCTCGGCATAACGCTTCTCCTGCCGAGCCTCTTGGCGGCACGACGATTCTGGAGGAAACGCAATAATATAAACGTCAATCGGCCTGAACGGAAGCGAGGGCAGTCGTCACCGAACAGGCCATTGACATGAAGCAGCCGGAAGTTGTATCACTCCGGTTGTTTTTATTGTACGCCATTGCACGCCAATATGCCAACTGTTTTGAATGTTATCGACGTCATTCGCGCCGGATGCCCTACCAACGGCCCAGTGTATGGCCTATAATACGGCCACGGCACGGCAATCGATAACGACTGCCGTTGATGGTTTCTTATTTACCTGATGTTCGATATTTCAGACAGGGAGGGTGTTCCGTTTTCATGTGGCGTGCTGAAGAGCGAGGTTTCAGGAAAGATTCGGGGCAGATTTTCGTCTTCTCGAAATGACGCGGCTCAAAAAATACTTCGACGAGAAGCTCGATTTGAGAGCGCGAGTCTTCAACCTGCTCGGCATGGTTGGCATGGTCATTGGCCTGATTGTGGCGCTTCTCAGCGCCTTAATCGGCTCAGGCGCGGCAAACATCGCTTTAAACTTGGCGTCATCCATTTTCGCCACTCTCATGCTGTACTGCGCGAACCGCAGCGGGCGTTTCCATACATGCTACGTGGTTACAATAATAACGGTGTTCATAATCGCGTTCCCTATTATGTTTTTCGCGGCAGGAGGATACCACAGCGGGATGCCGTCTTTTTTCGTCTTTGCCGTCGTTTTCACGACCTTTATGCTTGACGGGGCGAAATCATTTGCAGTAGTCGCGCTCGAAATATTGTTCTACACCGGCATTTGCCTGTTCGCGTATTTTCATCCCGAGTCGGTGTCTTTTTTTGAATCAGAACTCGCTGTCGCGACGGATACGATCATAGGGTTCTGGGTGGCCGGCCTGGCGATAGTTTTTACCGTAACGCTTGTTTTTCAAATGTACAAAGATCAGCAGCGCAGGCTGAAAGAAGTCAGCGAGGCGAAAACGGCTTTCCTCGCCAGTATGAGCCACGAAATTCGTACCCCCCTCAACGTCATACTCGGCATGAACGAGATGATCCAAAGTGTCGCTTCCACAGGGCCTATCGCCGACTGGAGCTGGGATATCCAGACGGCTGGGTATGCCCTCAGGCAACTGATAGACGAACTTTTGGACATATCGAAAATCGAGGCGGGCCGGCAGGAGATCGTCGAGGCAGAGTATCGCGTCTCGGACCTGATTTACGAGCTATCCATCATTGGAGAACAGGAAACGAAAAAACGAGGGCTGAATTTTACGGTCAAGGCCGACCCCGGTATGCCCTCAAAACTCAGTGGAGATTTTTCCCGGGTCCGGCAGGTCATCACCAATTTCTTGGTCAACGCCGCGAAGTACACGGAACGCGGAACGGTGACTCTGGCGGTGGCGATCGAAGCGATGGAAGCCGACGCGCCGCAATGCCGCGGGAGTTTCAGGGGGGCTGACGAGGACCCGAAGGAACGGGCGGGCTCCGCACCCATGAATTCAAATATGGAAAGCGTGGTTTTAAGCCTTTCCGTTTCCGACACGGGCATCGGAATCAAACAAGAGGATATCGGTTCCCTTTTCGAGAAATTTTCACGCGCCCGAGCGGACATGACAAAAGCCTTGGGGAAATCCCGGCGGCATGTGGAAGGGGTCGGCCTGGGACTTGCCATCGCGAAACAACTGAGTGACCTGATGAACGGCGAGATCGATGTGAAAAGCGTGTGGGGCGGGGGCAGCACCTTCACTCTTTCGCTTCCCCAGCGCCTGATCGACGCCGTTCCGTTGGGAAACTGGCGTGCCGGATTTTTCGCGGAACCCGAACCCTCTTCCGGCGACCCTGAAATTCTTTTCTGCGCGCCGGGGGCGGAGCCTTTCAATGGCAGAGTCCTGGCGGTGGATGACCATCCCGGCAACCTGCGGGTCGTGAAAGAATATCTCCGGCGGACGCGGCTGCGCACCGACACCGTCCCGGACGGACGCGAGTGCGTGGATGCCGTCAAAAAGGCATTGGAAGAAGGAGATCCTTATCACGTCATCCTGATGGACTACATGATGCCGGATATGGACGGCATAGAGACCCTGGAAAAGCTCCGGAAGGAAGTTCCCGGTTTCGACGCGCCGGTTGTCGCCCTCACAGCCGACGCCGTGGCGGGAGAGCGGGAAAAATTTCTGAGCGCGGGATTCGCCGCTTACCTTTCGAAGCCGATCACGCGCCGTGAGTTGGAAAAGTCGATCTTCGACCTGCTGCCGAAAGACCTGACCGTCAGTCTGGATACGCCAAAGCCGGAAGGGAAACCGGAGAAGGAAGCGGGTTGGGAGTCCGACGTGTTGTCGGAACATGGAATTTCCCTTTCCGAGGGAATCAAATACGCCAGCGGCGACAGAGATCTGTTTCGAGAACAAGCGTCCATCTTTACGGATGCCTTCGCCTCAGAGCGCCGGGCAATAGAACTGAAAAGAGACAATGAGGATTGGGTGGGGATGACGCGGCTCGTTCATGGATTGAAGAGCTGGGCTGGATATGTGGGTGCTTTGGCCGTGCGGGATACCGCACTGAAGATCGAACGCGCGTGCCGCGCCGGCGACGTGGAATACGCCCGTATCGCCCTGCCCCTTCTGTTCTTGGAGTGGGAAAGGGCCTGCCAGGGCTTCGGCGATTTCTTTCGCCGCCAGGACAAGGAAAAATCGAAATCAAATGTTTAAAAATCGCCGTTCCGATGAGAGCCTTTATAAAGTCCTTGTGGTGGACGACCATTCGGGGTTGCTTCAGACGGTTCGCGCCCAGCTGCGCGGCTGCTATGAAGTTGTCCTCGCGGACGGAGGCCGGCGGGCGCTCAGCCTGATCGAGGAAGGCAACATCCCGGATATCGTCCTTCTCGATATCGACATGCCCGGCATGGACGGCTACGAAACCCTCGAAAAACTGCGGGACAACCCGAAAACCGAGGATATCCCCGTCATTTTCCTGACTGGCCTGGACGGAGTGAGGGACCAGGTGCGGGGGCTTCGTTCCGGCGTGGCGGACTACATCACCAAGCCTTTCGAGAAAGACATCCTGCTCGCACGCCTGCGCCTCCATATCGAGGCCGGAATGGAGCGCCGCAGAATACGGGCCGCGAGAAAAAATGGCGAGATCGTTGAACTGGACGAAGATAAATTCAATCGATTGACAGAAACGCTCGATTTTCGGGAAAAACAAATAGCGAAACTTGTCGCTCTTGGGAAACGCAACCAGGATATCGCTTCTGAGCTTGCTTATTCCCTCGATTACGTGAAGAAGCTGACGACACGAATATTCAATAAAACAGGTTTGTCCGACCGCTATGAATTGAGGAAAGCCTGCGTCAGGGAGTGATATTCAAACGTACGATTTTTTCGTACGTCAAGCTTCCCCCGGCTTTTATACTCGCGAGTATCGTTTGCGTCTCATACTCCCCAGACATGAATTTCCCTGCCATTTCGGTGTTCGAAACGGTCGTAAATTTTTTCGTCCCAGCTTTTCCCCCGGCGTTCGTCGCAGACCATCAGATGCGCCTCCGAGGCGTTGGAAAGATCGGCGTAACGGGCCGTCTGCTCGAGCCCGTCGGCAAGGGTCCGTTCCGCGCCGGCGGAGTTCTCCCGCAGCGTCTTCAACTCCAGCACGATCCGCTGCTCTCCGCCCCCCTGAGCTTGAACGTTCAAACGCCAGCGTACCAGCAGATCCACCCGCTTCCGCCCCAGGGCGTACTCTCTGCCGATCAGCCCTCCTCCGTTGACGATGCGCTGCAAAAACGCCTGCAAAAGCAATTGAAATCCCGCCTCTTTGTAGTCGAAACGCTCAGCCCAGCTTTCCGAGTTCTCGCGGAAAAACTGCTGAAACTCACGGAGAAGTTTTACCATGTCGAGTTTTCC
>JAISYN010000295.1 GCA_031269915.1 Synergistaceae bacterium | reverse complement strand
GGGTTTCGATTGCTGGTTTTCCGGCATGAACGACGCCACCGCTTCAATCTGCTCAGCCGTTATCATGGCATTCTCCCCTGATCTTCAGCAAGACAGACCTTCTGTGCGGGCGCTCCGGCGTGTTGTCGCCCTTTCGCGCTGTCGTGCCGTAGACCTTACAAATACGAGAAGCGTTGAAGACAGACGTATCAACCTTTACTTCATCGTCATCGAAAAGCAGGGACAGCGAGGCGAGCAATTTCTTCACAAGTTCGGCGCTCCGCTGATCGTTGGGTAATTTGGTTCGGTAGAGCAGGTGGTATCCGTTCCCGCTCATGGCGGCGATTGGGGAGTCCCAATCCCTTGCTGCGAGGAACTCGGCTACATGGAGGGCTTTCCCCCTCGCGGCGCGTAGTTCCTCCCTCGTTGCCGATATCCCAGCTGGCCGGTTCGCCCCGTCGAAATCCAGGAGGATAAACCTGCGTTCCAGGATTTCTCTGTCCGAGGTAGTCGAGCCGCCTTTGTTTTTGGAGGCCCACTCGCGCACGTGGTTCTTGGCTCGATGAAGGCAATCCGGGTTGACAGGGTTGAGCGTCCAGTAGACTCCGCTCACGCTGGGGAAACTGTCCAGCGTAGCGGCGGCATCCGCAAGCAGGGAGAGATCGTCGAAGTACCCCGAATCCACCCTGCCGTTCTTGAAAATCGCCCTGAGTTCGACAACCTGCGAAGGTACAAAGAGGGTACGCACCGCATCGAAAATATGCGAGCGCACGCTCTCGGCTGAGACATCGGTTTTTTCCTCTTTTGCGGAAGGCTTTTTCGTGCCATAATGAATTTCGCCTTCGGTTTTCGTGTCAGATGGCCTGAGGTTTTCTTGAGGGGCCGGGTGTTCGCAGCGCCCCGCCCCTTCAATAGTTCTTTCAATCCTTTCCATGTTCGCCGTATACCCCCTTCGGACACTTCCTGATCCATTCCTCCAGTTCCGACTCCCGCCATCGGCTGGATTTCCCGAATTTCCACGGCTGCGGGAAATCATGCCTCAGCCACAGGTAAATTGATGCCCGGCAGACGTGAAGCCGTTCGGCGACCTCTTTGACCGTCAAGAAACGGTCTTCCGCGCTTCTCTCTTGCATTTGCTCGTCCCTCCCTGTAAGATATTGCCTAGGTAATTTTATTGGCGATCACTAAGCGTTATCGCCATCCGTGCCACTTTAACACGCTCATTGACATAGGAAAAGGGGTCATAGGCGTTATCATTGTCTAAGGCGGTCTAACTTTATGGAAAAAATCGATCTGACTTATGAATTGTCATTTCCATGGCATAAACACCAGTTTGGATATAAATGGGCGGACGCCGCGCCGTGCAGCCCTTGGGGAGAGCCTTACGGCGAAATGGACGGCGGAGATCTGGAGAAATACAAGGGCATTATCCCCTTTGCCCTGGACGGGCCTTTCCTCGTCGAGAAAAGCTTCAGTATTATGAGGTTTCCTTTCGAACCCCTCGCGGATAACCGGCTGTTCGCATGGTTTTCAGACATAATCCCAGACAAGGAATCTTTCGTCAGATGGGCGGACGAATACGGGAGGCTGGTCGACGTCGAAGGCAATGCCCAATACTCCTATGATTTCATCCTCTCCCCATATACAGATGAAAGCGGCCTCAATGTCGGGCTCTCCACTACAACGCGCCGGATCGTCGAAAGGAACGGTCTTCTCTATCAGGTCACGAAACCGGATCCGCTCAGTTTCTGGAAGCAGGAACACAGGGATTTGAGTTTGGCTGTCATGTTATGGGAGATGGCGTTGAAGGACGATCCGAGGCTGAACGGTATATTAGAGTGGCATGAAGACCCAGGCCGCGCGTATGTCTACCCGGTTCCGAGGCACAGGCTCACCGAGGTCGATTTTCGTAGGATAGGGAAAGACAGAAGCTACAGCCCGAGTTTCGTACTGCCGCCGCGCCGGATAGAAGATTACCGCCCGCAAAGGTTCAACGCCAAAAGAGCCGCGTTGACATACGTCCGGCAGGAAATCAACAAAAAGATGAGGCTTTACCCGCTCTATATCAGGTTCGATACGGACGAGAACGGCGGCATCCATAGAGTCATAGAGCCGACCAGCCTCCTGTCCGCCATGTGGCACCAGTTTTTCCTAGCCCAGACAGGGGAGATACGGCTTAGGCGGTGTTCCGTCTGTGGAAAGTGGGAAGACATGAAGACGCACCGGGAAAGCTGGAGCAAGCATAAGAACTGCGCTAACTATCAAAGATTGAAGAAATCCAGGGCCAAAAAAAGGGAAATGTTGAACAGGGATAGGCCGTGATTTTTAGCGCTCCGAGCCACATTTTTATCCCCTCCGCTGGGTGTTGACGCTCAGAGGAAGCAGCGTTACGTCGGCGGCGATTCAAAGCGACGAAAAATCCGTATAACAAACCGTATAACGAAATTTCCACCTTGGTTTGAACATAGGCGCAACGCGGGTTTACGCGAATATTTGGAAGGCCGTATGCCCAGCGGTTTGTCCGGCGTGTCTTCCAGCGTCAGCGCCGGTATCAGGTAATCCCCGGCCTGCACGTACTCCAGTTCTGTCATGCGAATCTCTCCTTCCGCTTCTCTGCTGTATCCACCTGTCATAGCCCCTGACAGCCCGTTCGACGTTCCTCAGTACCTGCTCCGACAGTTCGACCGTAGCGAGTCCGAGTTCCAATACTTTTTCGTCCGTGTCGTATGCTGAGATGCCGGAAAATTCCTCTTTCAGCGGCTCAGTATCGAGCCCGCAGCGCGCCATTATACAGTAAACCGCGCTCTTTGTGACGAGGTTTTTGAATTTTTCGTCTTGCGCGCCTCTGCCGGCGGGATCGCCCGCCAAGCGTTTGACGACGCCCGTTATCTGCGTTTCCATGTTTGGATCGTCGAAACCGAACGCGGAGGCGAGCGTTTTCCTTACGTGTGGAACATGTTCGGGCTTCATCTGCCAGATGTACGGTGATTCCGCTTTCGAGCGCGACTGCACCGTATCGTTAATGTCGAAAACGTATTTCAGCGACGGTTTTTGCGGGTTCGCGGCGTCGATGAGCGCTATGCCCTTCGAGCCGCGTTTCACCCACCGGCCCATCCGCTCGTTCCAGAAGCCGATGGCTGCGCAGGCGGCGGCGCCGGGGCGCTGCGCGTGAATGAGCGTCTGATCCACGAACGAGTATTTGTACATCTTCGCTGCTGAATCGAGGAACGAGGCCCAATCGCCGGGGCTTTTCGTCACCTCTCCCAGATGGGAGGCAAACAGCTCCGCCGTTTTCCTCACCTTCGGTTTTATCTCCGCGTTTTTGTCGAATAAATACCTGAAATCCATAAAATCACCTTCTTTTTTCCTTGTCTGTCTGTGTTCTTGATTCGCGCGCGCCATATCGTTTTCAGGCGGCGGCTCTCTGGCCGTCTGGAAGAAAATGCCCTCTTTTGTTTCCATGTCCGCTGGCTTGGAGGCGGGAATATTCGCTGAGTCTTTTTTCGAGTTTGCCGCGAGTATCCTGTCGAACACGCCTGCTATCTCGTCCGCCAGCCTCACGCCGGTATTCCCTCGTATTGCGTCATAGAACCGGACGAGGCACCGCCTGAACATCTCGAACGCGCGGCGCAGGGAAGGAGACGGCGCGCTGCCGGTCATGGCGTACTCGATGGCCGCGTCAGCGAATTTCTCGTGATCTCCGAAATCCCTGACGGCTTTCCAGTCGGCTTGAAGCTGTTCGTCGCCGGGGAACATCTCCGCTTGCCGTTCGAGAAGCCAGCGGAACAGGTGGCCCATCTCGTGGATCGTGGTCGTAGCGTCGGAGCGCGGGGTGAGGGTTATCTTTACAGCGTTCTCGTCCGAGAGGTCTATGGCTCCGCGCGGTTGCGCTTCCGTCAACGTTTCCAGCCGTTTCTGGTAATACTCCACGGATTTCCCGAGAGCGTCCATCATCCATAGGGCCGGCGTGTTCCCGGGCCTTGGGCCTTTCGCCGTGATGACGTTGCCTCTGCGCGTCACGTCACTAAAGTATTTCTCCACGTCTCTTAGATACGAGGACGTTTTGGCGTTGTTCTGCCAGCCTTTCGAGGTCTGTTGCCCCTCCCCGCTGCCGCTGCCCTCGTAAATCTGAAAATACGCCGCCCCGTCCGGCTTTATCGCCTTCGCCGCCTGCCGTATCACCTCCTGTCGGATTTCAGGCTCCGCGATGACGTTCAGCACGTTGCTTACTGTCGCCGTGTCCGTCCCTTTTTTCAGCTCACCGAATACCGCGCGGTTGAATTTCTCGTCCCTGTTGAATGGGTCAAAGACCAGGTTTGTAACGCCTTTCAGCGCGAGATATTCTGTTCCGGCGTCATACCTGCCCCCGCCGATATCAGCGTTGGTTGCGCCCGGTCTCCAATTCACGGCCTTGAAGGACGCCGGAACTTGGTTCAGAGAGGTATTGGCCGACGAGATAGCCTGCATAGTACGTGCGCCCAAATCGCCGCCGCTTTGGGTTTCCCCTTGTGCGGCGGCCTGATAATATGTCTCGCGCACCTTCATGTTCCTGCCGTCGTAGATGACATAGTTGTGCGTCCCCTCGCCCCTGTCGCGACTCAAGCCGTCGAGGTATCTGTGGCCGGGTATGCCGGCCTCGTCCAGCGCGAGCGACGCCGCTTTGTCGGAGCCGAGGATTTTGGAGAGCCATCTGTAAAAGGTAGCTCCTTCCATCGTCGCCC
>JAISYN010000020.1 GCA_031269915.1 Synergistaceae bacterium | reverse complement strand
GGCGCCAACTATTATGAAAGTCTCGAACGACGCGTACGTAGCGCTCCTCACCTGCTGTCCGACTTGCGTAAGCTCCGTTATGGCGAGCGCCGACAACAGAGACGACTCTTTTATCAGAGTGACGAATTCATTGCCGAACGCAGGCATCATATTGCGCATCGCCTGCGGAAGCACTATAAACCTCATCGTTTTGCCGTATGACATGCCCAGGACTTTGCCCGCCTCCCACTGCCCGGACGAAATGGCTTCTATCCCGCCGCGGACTATTTCGCCCACGTAACCCGCGGAGTTGAGCGACAAACCTATAACTCCGGAAGCCATGGCCGATAGATTTATGCCCACCGAGGGGAGCCCAAAATATATGAAAAATAGCTGTATCAAAGATGGAGTGCCCCTGATGACATAGATGTAGAGCGCGGCCGTCATTCTGATCTGTTTTACCGGAGCGACGCGCAATATCCCCACCATAGTGCCGAACAGCGCGCCGAGGATTATCGACAGGACGGATGCTTCTATAGTGACAAGCGCCCCCTTCAAAAACATGTCGATCCTGGGGAGCACCAGGGAAAAATCAAAACCCATACGCGTTCACCTTCGGGTTCTCGGCATCCCGTCCGCCGAGCATCCTCTGCAAAAACTGCCTTGTGCGGGCATGGTCAGGATCGGTGAGCAGTTTCGACGGCGGGGCCTGCTCAACGATCATGCCTTCATCCATGAAAACAACCATATCCGAAACATCGCGAGCGAATCCCATTTCGTGCGTTATCACGAGCATCGTCATGCCAGAATCGGCGAGGCGCTCCATGACGTCCAGCACCTCGCCCACCAGTTCCGGGTCCAGCGCGCTCGTCGGCTCGTCAAAGAGCATTATCCGGGGGCTCATGGCAAGTGCGCGCGCTATCGCAACCCTTTGCTGCTGGCCGCCTGAAAGTTGACTGGGGCGCGCGTCGGCTCTGTCGGCGAGCCCGACTTTCGCCAGCAGTTCCAGCGCCTGTTCCTTAGCGGCATCCCGAGTGATTCCAAGTATATGAATGGGGGATAAAGTAATGTTTTGCATCACGGACAAATGGGGATAAAGGTTGAACTGTTGAAATATCATACCGACCAGTCTTGCGATATCGTCGTTTTTATGCATTCCATGAGTTATCTCAACGCCGCAGAGCGAAATATCGCCGCTATCAACCTGTTCGAGCCCGCATATACACCGCGCGAGCGTGCTCTTTCCCGAACCGCTGGGGCCTATAACGCTGACGACTTCCCCCTCGGCGACATTGAGGTCTATACCTTTCAAAACCTCGTTGCCGGCAAATTTTTTACAGAGCCCGTTTATCGATATAATCCCGTGCCGGCTGTACGTTTCGTTTTCGCCACTCAAAACCAGATTCTCCTTTTCCCCAAAAACCAAATATTACTGCCCGCGTAACATATACAACCGGCGCTTCAGCATCTAAAAAAATAATGCACAAGGTTATAGTTTAATTGGATATTTGTCAATATAAAGACGTCAAGCGCATTTTTACCGTTTTCTCTTCATGCCTTGCCCGAACGATAATTCCCGCTATCCGTCTATTTACCGATTACAGGCAGACTACTCTCGATAAATAATATTACGATTAGAAAAATAATTTTCGAAGGGAAAATGAAAATATTGATTAAATATATTTGTAATTTTCGTCATACCATACGCTATTCCTCCGCTTTCAGCACGATTGAACTTATCATTTCGTCTCTTCTTGCGTCCGTTTTGTTGTTGGGGCTCATTTTCGTCACATATCTTCCTATAAAGATAACGCGATACACCGACGACATAAACGCGGCTCAGACAAGGGCTGAAATGGTTTTTGCGATATTGAGAAATCCACTGGAACAATGCGGTTACGGTATGCCGAAGGAAGTATCTGCGTACAGAAAAAGCTTCGGCGCTTCAGGAGCGCCCTTCAATTGGCAGGGCCCCATATCCGTATCCACGGCCTCGACAGCGCTGTGGACGCGCGAGAAAGGCATATGTAAGATAGCTTACGGAGTGGGAACAAAAATTCGCACGCTAGCCTCAGCGGATGTGTCCGGCGACAGAATAGAAGTACGCGTCACCGGCGTTCCTAGTATGCTAGAAGGCACGGCCAGCGACAATTACAGTGAAAATGTCGTCAAAAACTGGATACTTTCAGGCGCTATGATGCCGTATTTTCGCCCGCTGATACAATATGCCCCGCCTAGAAGGCTTCCGGAAGGCGGCGTTATGCTGTCGTTCAGGATGAACGCTCCGTTGGCGGACAGTGAAACTTTCATACCGGAGAACGACGAGTTATTTTACTTTCGTGCGATGGAGTGCGCAATAATGAAAAGAGACGGCGATTATGCCTTCGTTACGAACGACTATACCGGCAGCGGATGGCAACCCAGGGTTACGGGCGTCGTCGACGTCAGGTTCGAACTTGACGCGGACAACCGCCTCTTAAGGGTGATAACGCTGACAAGGGGCATACGGAGATACGATGAAATCATTACAAAAGGACTGCCAGAAGGCTGGCCCACGCGATATTCCTACGCCATCCCGGCAGACGCTCGCCACTACAGGCTGATGACCAACAGAGCCTCATTCGCGCTGAAAAATTTTTAGCGCCGTATCACTACCGTGTCGCCCACGTTCACCATTTTACGAATCTCTTTTATGTCGTTGTTATTTACCCTTACGCAGCCCTCGGTTACGTCAGTTCCTATGGAATTCGGTTCATGCGTCCCATGTATGCCTATTCCTCTCCACCCAGGAGTACCCAGCCTGATGAAGTAAGGGCCATAAGCGCCTTTTATCTCTCCCTTGCCGTCGCGGAAGTCGTGAGTCCATCCTGACGCGTTCTGTATCTGCACGATGGGGAATGTTCCCTCAGGCGTGCGCATATCGCCGACTCTCTGCTTGTCTCCCCTGTTTTTACCGACAGCTATTCCATATCTTTTTACAAGCTGGCCTTCTCGAAAAATTTCCATGAGATGGTCGCCTTTATCAATGACTATAACAGTGCCTTCAGCGTTCCTCGCGATATCCGATCGATCGGTTTTTTTCGGCGTGATGTCCCTTGAAATCATAGCAGTAACCTCCGGTTCCGGAGCCGCGGGCAAAACATCCACGGATACCGGGCTCTCCTGTTCGATAACGGGCCCGGTCGTAACAGGAATGGTCTGCCTGTCGTCAGGTTTTCTGGTAATTACGAGGGCCGCCATTCCGCAAAAAATTATAACCGCGCATGCCACGGCCGCAAATATTTTTACTTTTTCTTTCGTCGGAAGATGCTTGTAAATATGCCGCGCTCCTCTCTTTACAATATATTATAAAAACGCGTCACTGCGGAAACACCACTCCGGCGGCGTCGCAGTACTCCCCGGATACCCAGCCTTTTACCGTTTTTTTCTGCGCGTCTACGAGCAGAAACCACCTGCCCGACTTTGTCTTTTCGTCAGGCGCCCACAGAAGAACGCTCTGTTTAGAATCTTTCGCCGCTTTCGCAACGACCGGATTGGAGGTCGAAGGACCGCTGCGCACATTCAGCGCCGTATTGTCGGTACGGACCGTTATTTCACCGCCGCACTGATTCACACGCTCTTTACCGTATTTATCCACAGTTTTTTTCAAAGCTGCCGAATTTACCTTATAGCCCGCCACTCTGCCCGCTGGATTTGAAAACTGATCCGCCGCAGCGGGAGACGAACTTATGGGCTCGACCGTTATTATGGAAACATCTTCCGATACTATAGGTCCAACCCGGATGGGATCGTCAAATTCCTGATCGATTACGGACGGCAAAGGATCAGGCCTGATTATAACGGGTTCCGGCCTCGGTTCGGGATTCCTGCCCCACGAGAGCAGCGCATATGCCACACCCACCCCCACAATCAAAAATACCAGCGGAATGATAATCCTGATAGGAAATACCCCTCTTTTATTTCTGCGCATCGATCCTCTCCTCACCCATACACCACCCGCTTTCGATAATTCCACTCTGATTATATTAGAATCGCGTGAAAATATCCATAAAAAAGTTTTTTAAAAAATAAAGATACAAAAAAGGAGCCGCGTACGCCATCCGCGGTCTCCTGCAAGGATATAGCTTAAAGCGCCCCCAGTTCCCCGGCTAATCTAGGTCTATGAATTGTGCCTTTACTCCGTCAATCTTGCACAGATCGCCGACCAGAATTTTCGCGTCCTCCGACGAGCATGAAAGTTGAAGTATCAACGTTCCGCACGGGGAGCACACGCCGTCGTCTTCATTATCGTGCAATCCAAGCCGCACATTGATGTTGCAGCCGTGCTTCGTCAGCGCCTGTTGGACTTTCATAGCGTTATTACCCCTGTCGCTTATCCGTACCGCTATCAATACCTTTTCCCTTTTCATGCCCGCAAACCCTCCCATAAATTATTTTGAAGTACAAAATATTTTATCAGCCCGAACAGATTAACCAAACAGGCAAAATTACGAATATACACAGAGCAAGCGCCGGTGAACAGTTACGATGTTTTGTCCTTACGGATCAGGCTCCACGCCATCCATGACAATAACAGCGCCACTCCGACCAGGACAGCCCACACGACGTACTTCATCCACAGTTTGTCGAGTCCCGCTCTTTCAGATTCCGTGAGATCCGCCGGGCTGGCGGAAGACGGAAGAGGAGAATTTTCCACATCCGCCTCCGGTATATCCCGCCCTTCTATGCCGCCGAGGGCAATCTTCATCAGATCGGGTCTCGCGAGTCCGGGCGAGTCCTTGTAGCTGCCTAACGCCAGTATGTACGGAGGTCTGCCCTGGGCCACGAAGATCACCTCTTTCGAGCGCCAGTACATTCGCATCGCCGGAGGCGGCGTCAGGGGTCTGTCCAGCGTGGTGAGCCTCCAGAATCTGTCGTTTGTCCATCGCACCTGAATAGGAGCGTTTCTGCTCTCTCCGGCGCCGTTCTTCATGAACGAGAGGTGGATTTCGCCGAGATATCGCCACTCACTGCTCTCGTCCCCGCGTGAACTTACGGAAGCCGTGTATATTCCGGGTGTTTCGAGGATGAAGTTCACCTCGGACGCTGGAAAGGCGCCTGCCGTATCATAGACAATGGACCGCGATTCGCCGTCCGGCAGACCTTTGAACGATTCTGAATCCTGCTGAATCCCGGCTTCAGGTTCGCGAATTACCGCCGACACGGCGGCGGTATCGGGAAGTTCCTGTATGCCATCGGTCTCCAGCATCAGATATACTGCCTGGCCTGACGATTTCAAGTCCATTACGCCGGACGTTACGAGATCGTCCCCGCGTTTCAGGCGTATCAGGGGCTCCTTCAACGCAATCTGCCTCCAGTCGCGAAGGTTGTCCGAAGCGTAAACGTCCACCCAGGCCGCCGTGTTATCCTCGCCGCCGACGGGAATTTCGAGGCTGTACCCGATGATCTGACATCCGTCCGGCGCCGCGCCGACCTTCGAGAGATCGATGAGAAACCTGCCGCCTCCGCTGTTTGGCGATTCTGAGCCGTTCCCTTTAATTTCTATTATCTGACCGTCTTTGCCGGTACTTATAACGACGCCCGTCATCGACGCGGCAATCTCGCCTGCCGCCGGGAGAGGAAAGATCGGAACCTCCGTTTTCTGGAGACTGCGCGGCGGGAGTTTGTCAGGCGCAAGGTACGGCCTCCCCGAATCCCGGACGACGAACGGGACGACGTTCCCGTCAGAATCAAAAACGGCGAGGTCGGCATCGTATGACCGTCTGAGCCTCCTATATATATCATTAGTGATACGAACCCTGTAAACACGCCCCTCGCTGTCCGCGGCAAGCAGGTATCTGAATTCGAAGTCAGTAATTGACAGGACGTCCGCCGAATCCCGCCATTGGGTTCCCTCCGCCGCAGCGCAAAGCGCGATTATTGCGAAGATCACAAAAGATAAAATATTTTTCAAAGAGTATTCACGCCTCATCTTCTTTGCGCCCGTCCCGGCCTGTATCCGAAGGCGGGAGCGGCGCCGCCCAGCCGACGATCAAAAAAAGCGCGCCCAATATGAGAAACGCGAATATTCGTATGATGGTCGCGCTGTTCCTGAGATCGATTATCAACAGCTTGACGACGTCGAGGGCAAACAGTCCCGCGCCAGCAAACCAGAGCGGTTTACGGCCATATCTCTTGCCGGCGAAGATGCACGCAATCGAAGTCATTCCCCATAGAATGGCGATGATTCCCTGGAAGTACGGCGCGTCCGACATATATCCCCACGAAACCCGTTCCCCGAAGTAGCGCAGGGCGGAGCGGGCCGCTACGTTATTGAGCCATATGAACGCCGCAAAGGACAGGAGATAGCGAAACCCGATCCTTCGCGCGCGCTTGTTCGCGATCTCATTGAACAGCATCGCGGCAACCGAAAGGTACATGAATTGCCTCAATTCCAGCGTGTTGAGCAGGGGAATGTAAAAGTGAGGGATATTCGGGGAGACGCCGAAAGATATGATGAACTCCGGAAGCCTGATCAGCATCAGCGCGGACAGAACGACGCAGCTGCTCCTGATGTAATGGAGCCTGACAGCGGCCATACGATCGAACCGTTTCAGCGTGAGGAGCGCCGCCGCGGCGCACAGAGGCAAAAACGCGGCGAGGTCGCCGATACCGCCCGCCCCTCTCCACGCCAGAGGAAATGCGGCATTCGCCCAAACCCGCCATACGGCGTTAGTGTACGAGACAAAAGCAAACAGGGATACGCCCCATGTGATTATGCGAAGCCTCGTCGGAATGACGGAGCGGTATGACAGAAACCCAAGGAGAAACATTACTGCGAAAGCCGGCCAGTTGAGAGCGTAACGGCTCCACAGATCATGCAGGATCGCGCCTTGGAGCCAGTTGTACAGAAAACCCAAGTGCAGCGTAGCCGTTCCGGCGAACGCGACAACCAGCGGAGGGAAAGCCAGTAGCCTTGCCGCGTTCCATCCGGACGCCCCGTCCGTTCCGCGCTCGGTGGATGAAGACAGCGCGTAACCGGCGGCGCCTCCGAGGCATAGGATGGAAAACGCGGTAACGCCTGATTTACCGAACACAACGAATGCGGCGTGCCACACAGAGAGGGCCCACCAGACGGTCCCATACGCGGCAAAGAGATGCGAGACGTTCTCCGGGCGCGGCGCTTTGAACTCGCGGCCGCGTATTTGGACAGCCGGCATCAGATTAGCTGCGGCTCGGGACATGAAATAGCTGCTTACTAACGCTGAGGCGGCAAAAATCAAACCTGTCATAAGAAATGGAGATGTCCTGTCGCGCCATTCGAGCAGGCCGGCCGGTCTGAGAGAGAGATCGTACAGGTGAGAGGGCAGGTGCAGGTAAGGCCCGTAGTTGTAAATAACAAACGCCGCCGCGTGCAGTAAGAGCCCGTACACGAGCACGCCGCTCTTTTCCCTTTTCACTGCGAACGCCAGGAGAAACTCGCCCTCTGCGGCCCATATCGCGGACGCGGATGCCTGTTTGAACACGAACGGTATGGCCAGGTTTGAGAAGATGATGCAAGATACAGGAAATATCCGCCAGTGGAAACCGATTTCGACGGCCTGGCCGCCTTTCGTAAAGATTTTTCCGAGTAAAAGATACCACGCGCCGAGCGAAAGACAGGTAACGGCTATTCCGTATCTGGTATGGGAGGCGGCGGCCATCTGAAGGAACAGAAAAGCGAACGGAATCGTGACGATCATAGGCATGTCCGTGCGCTCATACCCCCGAAAGCTGACATATCTTACGATATTTTCCAATTTATGGGAAAAGAGCGGCGCCATGGTTATGGCGCTGTAGTTCACAAAGAACAGGATCAGAAAAGGCTCGACGGACGCGAAGTATGATTCCTGCCATCTGAGCGCGCCCCACGCAGCCCCGGCCGCCAGGGACGCCATCAGTCCGGCCCATCGGCTCTTTCTCCAGTCTCTGAACAGAGACATCAGGAATACCTCGAAGTTGAGCAGCGCATGTATGGAAAACAGCGCGACGAAATTTTGGCTCCCTGAGCTCACCAATATAGGGGCGGCGTAACCGCCGAGCAGCGCAAAGAGCGCGAGAGGCTCGAATTCCTGGCGCAGAGCCAGTACGATCGTGAAGGCCGACAGCAGAAGCATTCCTATGACGGCGCCTCCCACAGGAATGACGGGCCCAAACTTCGCGCCCGCGACGAGGACTATGTACATCACTCCGATTCCGCCGCCCTGCAAGATCAGCGCGTAAGTCCTCCGCAATTCGCGCAGTCTCCAGCCGAAAGCGGTCATCGCTATTCCGACAACGGCGGCTCCAGTTAGGCGCAACTCCAGAGGAATCCAGCCTCTTCGGTGAATGTAACTGAACAGAAGGCCGAACCCGGCCAAAAAGAGCATTACCCCTGCCGTTACCCAGATATTGCCCTCCGTTATCAACCATGACACGAGCGCCCGCCACATCACGGCAATCCGGGAAGGCTCGGTCTCCGGCCCGGCATATTCGGGAACGGCCGTTTCGGGTTCATCGGGCGGCCGAGGCGGGCCGATGTCCGCGGGGTGCGTTTCGTGCGGTTCTTCCTCCGGAAGTTCGGTTTCCGCGGAAACCAGTTCGATTTCCGAAGCCGCCGTGTTCTCAAGAAACGGTTCCGCCGCCTCCAAATACTTGTTCGAAACGGTCCCCTCCGGGACCTGATCGTCGTATCGATACGGCGCAACGGGCCAATCAGCGTCGCGGGGAGCCTCTGAGCCGGGGATTTCGGCATCCCCGCGCCGTGTCATCCCGCCGCGTATCGCCCCGCTCAGAGATATTATTTCGTTTTTGAGGTCCGATACCGACTTCTCAAGGCCGGAAACCCTCGACCCTACACCGAATATCTTCACGACGCCGATTATCGAAGCGATCATTAGAATGATGACGGCGAGGGCGAGCATATCCATTCAAAAGCACCTCTTATGCGTAATGGCGCTGATATTGGAACAATATTATCACAGCCGTCACTGAAAAAATCCAAAAATTTATTCACGAAGCAGGTAAAAATTTAACCGGATTGATAACGCATGGAAACGATATCGATCATGTCGGAGAGAATGCCCTGCGCCGTCTCTTTTTTTCCGGCGCCCGGGCCGGAAATGGTTATCTCGCCAAGATTATCCGTCACTATGCTGACCGCGTTCGTCGCGCCTGAAACCGACGCGAGCGGGTTTGCCAAATCGACGGCGCGCGGCTCCACATAAGCGGCTGCCGATCCTCCCTCGCGGCTCGCCCCTGCGATTAATTTGATCCTCCTGCCAGATTTCGCGGCGTTCGCCACGTCCGCCGCCGTGACGCCCGTTATGCCTGTGCGGCGGACTTCATCGACGCGGAGTTCGACTCCGAAAAATTCGGCCGACATTATGCAGACCTTCACAGCCGCGTCAAAACCCTCGACATCCCCGGTCGGATCGGCCTCAGCGTAACCGAGCCGCTGGGCTTCCTCAAGCGCCTCATCGTAGCCCAGCCCGGCTTCCATCCTGGTCAGCATGTAGTTAGTAGTTCCGTTTACGATGCCTTCGGCCTTCGACAGCGAGCACCCCGCAAGAGGACCGCGCACGAGATTTATGAGCGGGGTGCCGCTCAGGACGCTGCTCTCGAATCTCAGGTGCACGCCGTTTTCTATGGCCAATTTTTTCAGCCCCGCCATGTTCAGCCCTATCGCTCCCTTGCTGCTGGTGACGGCGCTCGCTCCGGCCTTCAGTGCCGACGACAGAATAGTCATACCGGGCTCCCCTGTTTTATAATCAGTCGGCGCGGCCTCGCAGACTATATCGGGACGAGCTTCGCGCAGAAGACCCTCAAGTTTATCCGGCCCGTTTCCGGCGTACCGACTCTCAAACATACCGCCGCGCGCGGCAATCTCCTTCAATATTTCCGCGGTATCAAGGCCTGTTTTTGAAAAAACCGTCCCTTTTATCGCGTCAGAGACAAAAACCAAGCTGAAATCGAAATTGTGTCTTTCGCGGAGAAAATCTCTTTTCCGATCCAGCATCTCGATCAATCCTGTGCCTACCGTGCCGCACCCAACCAATCCTATTCTCGTCACCACTCGAAAACACCTCCGAACGCCGTCAATTTATCGAAACTACCGAATCAGCTCCAGAACATCATCTCTCCGAAGTCTGTCTCAAATCAGCCATCGGAAAAGAAATTGAGTTTATCCTGTCTATCAGCAGAGAATTCGCGGGTTTATCTTTTATTTCGGAACCGAGTTTCAGGCTCGTCACCACAGCCTGCCCCACCACGACCCTCCCGGAATTCGTCCGGACCCCCCATGTGTTGTGAAAAACCACAGGCTCGCCGTTGTAGACGCCAAGATAAAGCATTATGTGCCCCGGCATGTGCAGGAGCGTGGCGAAAGGAACCGCTGAGGGCACAATGACGCTGTTTTTTCCCGATGAAGGAATATTTTTGAGCGATATCCTGGCGCCGGTTACGGACTGCTCAGCCGAATTGCGCGGCAGCCACACGCCGAAAAGGCTGAAATAGTCCCTTGTCATGGCCGAACAGTCTCTGAACCCCGACGCCCCGCCCCATCCATAGGGCTCCCCCAACATCTCGTCAATGGCTTTAACCGCGTTTTGCGGGGTAAAAGGGATTGGGAACGCCTCCGCGACTCCGGCCTCCGGTTTGAAACGCATCACGGAGGCCATTCCGTTCTTTCCGCGAACAGGCAGCATAAGCTCGCCGTCCTCCGACGGCAGCACCGTTCCCAATTTTAAATTGTACATAAAATTCCCCGCTCCGTCGGTCACATCCGCGTTATCCTCCGCTATAACGGATTTTGCGGAATAAGTAAAAATATCCATAAAATCCAAATCGACCATAACCACGGATGCGGCTTTCACCCATCCCACAACCGTGCCGGTCACAATAAAAAGCCAGTTCGAGTCACGGGAAGCGCCATATATCGCAAGCGGTTCACCGGGCTTGAGCGAAGAATTTTGCAGGATATCGAGCTTCAAATGACCGTTTGCCCCTTCCGCGGCGGATTTCGAAGCGTAGAGCGGACGCCCGTAAGGCAGCACCCTGACGTCCGCCGGCAAAATGGCTATTCCCGGCCTTGGTTTCTCGTTCACGTCGATAACCCCGTTTTTGACTATCTCTTCCATCGACTTGCGGGGAAACGGGGTTTTCCCGTCCGTGTAATATTGCTTTCCAGCTACGGAGCCATGCATCTGAAGTATCCTATCGAAAGTAATATCCAGAAACGACAGATCATCGTTCCTCCAGGGAGCGAAATGGTTTCTCAGATATTCCTCGGCATAGACGACCTGATTCACATAGTCCGCTATCGGGACAGTCTCTTCCGTTGGCAGATACGCGGAACCTTCCTGCGGGAAACGCGCTATATCCTCCAACGCGCCCGGCCCGGCAAAAGCCGCGGACGCCCCGGCCAAAAGCGCGGACAGCGCCGCGGCGAGCGCGGTCAATTTTACGTTCTTTAAAAACAACACAGACACCCCGTTTCAATCAATGGACAGCGAAGGCTTTTATCATGGAACCGAGATTGGTATACCGGCGGCGGGTTTTGTCGTTTTTCACCGCAATGGAGAGAGCGCGTTTCGTTCCCACCAGCACAACCAGCTCTTTTGCGCGCGTTATGCCGGTATAAAGAAGGTTTCTTTGCAGCAGCACATAATGCTGGGTATGAACAGGAATTATGACGGCAGGGTACTCGGACCCCTGTGATTTATGTATCGAAACCGCGTAAGCGTGAACGAGTTCGTCCAATTCCTCCCTTTCGTAGCAAACCTCGTTTTCATCAAACCTCACGGTTACCAGGCCGGCATTTGCATCCACTCCGCGTATCAGGCCTATATCCCCGTTGTAAATTCCTTTATCGTAACTGTTTTTGATTTGCATTACTTTGTCCCCTGTCTTGAATATCCTGCTGCCAACCGTTATGGAATTTCCCGCTCCAATATTGAGTTCGCGCTGGAGAACCGAATTGAGGTTCGATGCGCCGAGCGCTCCCTTGTGCATAGGGGTGATTACTTGTATGTCCTCCGTCGAATCGAGACCGAAACGTTTTGGTATCCTCTCCTTTATCAGGGTGATGATTATTTCTACGCAGCGGAACGGATCATCCTGCTCTATGAAATAAAAATCTCTGAGATTGTTTCCGCTCGTCCCGGCCGCTTCACGCGGCATAAGACCGTCATTCACCCTGTGCGCGTTCACGATTATCCCGCTGTCCCGCGCCTGGCGAAATATCACGTTCAATTCGGCGACCGGGATCATACCTGACGATATGAGATCGCCCAGCACATTGCCCGGCCCGACCGAAGGGAGCTGGTGAGTATCTCCGACGAATATCAGGTGCGCCTTGGGCGGTATTGCCCTGAGAAGGTAATACATCAACTGGACGTCGATCATTGAAGCTTCGTCGACGATCAGCAGACCGCATTCCAAAGGCGAGTCCTCGTTCCTTCCAAAATTATGCCCGTTCGATTCAAGCAGTCTGTGAAGAGTGACGGCGTCTTTTCCCGTCGCCTCAGTCATCCTTTTCGCGGCCCTGCCGGTCGGAGCGGCGAGTTCTATCTTTATGCCGCGCTCGCCAAGTATTCCGATTATAGCCTTAATTAACGTCGTTTTACCGGTTCCGGGTCCCCCTGTTATTATCAAAACCTTCGACTTCAGAGCGAGATGAAGCGCGGAAAGTTGATTTTCGGCCAGAGTAACACGCATGATATCCTGGACCCATCGCGACGCGTTGTCGGCGTCGATACCGCCGTAGCCGTTCAAAAGTTCTTCCTCGGGCGAGGATTTCAAAAGGCGGGTCAGCATTTTCGCGATCGATGTCTCGAAAACGTGATAAATGGGCAGATAGACGGCTTCAATCTCCTTGTCTGCCGACGCCGCGCTTGCGATGACAAGCGCCTGTTCCCCGACGGCCCTACCTATAGCCGAGTCCGCCATATCGGAAGGCACCCCGAGCAATTCTCCCGCGCGTTCGGCAAGGAGTTCCCGCGGAGCGTAGACGTGACCCTCGCCGGTCAATTCTCCCAGCGCGTATTTCACGCCGGCATCCAGCCTCATCGGGGAATCGCGCGCTATATTCATCTGAGAGGCGACCTTATCCGCGGTGAGAAATCCTATGCCGAAAATGTCGTCAGCGAGCTTGTAGGGGTTGTCACGGACGACCTCTATCGATGCGGCGCCGTATGTTCTGAAAATTTTCGCGGCGAACGCCGGGCTGATTCCGTTATTTTGAAGGAAGTACATGATAGAGCTGATACTTCTCTGCGACTCCCAGGACTGCTTTATGGAATCAAGGGTTTTCCCGCCGATGCCCTTTACCTTCAACAGCTCGTCGGGGGTTTTGTCCAGTATTTCAAGCGACGACTCGCCGAACATGTCGATTATCCGTTCGGCCATCGCGGGACCGACGCCCCTGAGCAGGCCCGACCCCATATACCTTCTGATTCCCTCCACGGAAGACGGCAGCACCTGGCGGCACAATGAAAACTGAAATTGAATGCCGAACTTGGGATGAACCGTCCATTTACCGGACAGTTCGATCTCTTCTCCCTGCAGATGTTCGGCGCAGTAACCGACGGCGACAATCGTGTCAACCTCCCCGCGCACGCGAACCCTGTACACGGAATACCCGTTTTCCCTGTTGACGTACGTTACGCGTTCCAGTTGCCCGCGTAAAAGTTCGCTAGCAGCCTGTTCACCGTCATGCACTACAAAAAACGCTCCACATCGTAATCTCCGTGGTTTTCCCTGAAAACTGGATTGTAACGTTCCGCCCTGCGGCCGAAGCAAATATCCATCTGCTCGTAGAAAGAGACCATGTCGAGGTTGACGTATCTTTGCCTTATCGCCTGTTTCGTCGGCATGTAGCGTACTTCACCGTCAACCACGCCATAAACGGTGACGCCGGTAATTCCGTTTATGAGGAGCGTAACGGCGGCGCCGCCTATTTCCTTTCCAAAACTCACGTCGTGCGCGGATGTGGAACCGGACCGAACGAGGTGACCGGGTATCACCTCGCGTATCTCCGGAATTTCGAGGACGCCCTCCACAAACATCCCAGACGCTTTCATAAACTCCGCGATGTCCGGATCCTGTTTTGCGCGGGAATTAAGCGCCCCGCGGACATATTTTGCCGCTCCCTCCAGTTTGACGTGCCCAAAGGAATCCTTCGCCCCGCTATCCGTGAACAGATTTCCGTTCTCGTCCTTTATGCCTTCCGCGACCACTATGCTGTACATCCCGCTGAATACGTCGCTGTTCAAGATACGCCTCGTGTAAACGCGTTTCATATGACTGTACACTTCATCGAAATCGACAGGTATCTCGGGGATCAAAATGCAGTCGGCGTCCGCCGCTATACCTCCGCGAAACGCGGTGTGCCCGGCGTACCGCCCGAATACCTCCACCACCATGATACGGTTATGAGTCTGACCGGTCGTCTTTATGTCCTCTACGATATTGGCTATTTTGTTGACGGCTGAATCTCCCCCCACCGAATATGTCTGAAGGTCGAGGTCCATGGTCTTGGGCGCGTGGACGCAGGGTATTCCGTTTTCGCCAAGGTCGACGACCACGCTCCCTGTATCGTCGCCCCCCGAAATGACAAGCCCTCCGATATCGAACTTTTTGAGGCCGGCGATTATCTGCTTATATTTGCCGGGATTGGGTATCTTGGAAATTTTCACTCTGGAATGCCCCGCCTCGGAACCCGCGAAGGACGAGTTGACATGGTCGACGCGCTCCTCATCCAGCAAGGTCAGATGTTCGATGTTTATCAGGTTGTACAACCCGGCGTAACCATTGGGTATTATGTAGGCTCCTATACCGTTCGCCAAAGCTATCCTCGCCGCCCCGCGAACTACGGCGTTGAGTCCCCCGCAGTCTCCTCCGGATGTGATTATCCCAATATTCCTGATATCTCCGCTCATCTTTCATTCTCCTTCAGTCGTTGATTGCGCTACTTAAAGCGCACCCGAATCCAGTAAATCATTATATATCATAAAGACCTGAATTATTATCATTTCGCCGCCGATACATTATAATATCCACCAACGTAACTTGCGGGCGGTGTATACAAAGATGTCATCGAATATTTTAAAAATCGCGAGAGGCGCGGCCATCGCCGCTATCTACGCCGCGGTGACTATTATCTTTCATCCTCTGTCATACGGGCCGGTTCAGGTCAGAATTTCGGAAGCGCTGACCTTGTTGCCGTGTCTGTGGGTAGAAGCGATTCCAGGGCTCTTCATCGGATGCGTGATAGCGAATATTTTCGGAGGATACGGTCCGCTGGATATCTTCCTGGGCGGCGCCGCCACACTCATAGCGGCCGTGATGTCTTATCTGGCCGGAAACAGGATATTAGCGGCGGCGGCGCCGGTCGCAATTAACGCTGTAATAGTCGGATCGTATCTGTCTTTTTTGACTGGGACTCCGATTGCGCTCTCGGCGCTCTACGTCGGTTTCGGAGAGGCAGTGGCCTGTTTAGCGCTCGGATTGCCCCTGCTGAGATATCTTGAAAAAACGAATTTTTCCCGAAAAAAATAAATTTTTTTCAGATGACCCCTTGCTAATATCGTGAAAATAAGCGAAACTATAATCGTAAATTCATAGGCTACTTAAAATGAATTATGCGACAGCGGAAGAGGGTAAAACCGTTGAAACAATCGTTCAGAACAAGACTGAGGCAGCTATGGATACCACTCGAATTTCGTCTTCCTGAACCGGAGTTCACCGCGGAACAGTTGGATATCCTTGAGGAATTGATTCAACTGATGAGCCCCAATTTCTCCCGCGCGGAAGAAACGGCGAAAGACGAAAGGCTTGAAATGGCCCGTTTCCTGATAGAACTCAGTACGGGCATCTGGCGGGTCAGACGCAAAATAGAAGGCCTGTCCAGAATGCCAAAAGAGATAAAAGACGCGCTGTATTCGCTCGAAAGCACGTGGATGTCGATGTCCGAGGGCGGAGTCGAGATAATAGATCATATCGGAGTCATGCCTTCGAAACACGAGGCGAAGATAATTGAGATAAGAGAGACTCCGGGCCTTGCCCGCGAGCAGGTCATAGATACCATAAAACCGACCATACTCATCCGCGGAGAAGTGGTGCAGCAGGGAGAAGTTATTGTGGGCAGACCGGCTTCACCTCGATACGCGGCCGAGACTACGCAGCCAGCCGGGCGGCCTGATGAAAAAATAGAAGATGAAAAAATAGAAACAGGAAACGAAGAACCCTCCCCTCTTCCAGAACCGGAAAATCAATCCTTGAATTCCCCGGACCAAATCGACGTCGGCGATGCTTCCGGCGCGCCTGTCGCCACCGGACCGGAGGCGGACGAACGCGCCGACGCGGAAAACCCCGCAGGCGGCGAAACCGCCCTCGCGGACGCCGCCGCCGAACAATCCGCGGCGGGTGAAAACGACGCTGAACAGAAGATCGAAACAGCCTCGGACGACGACGAATCGGTAATAGAGATTCCGCTTCCGCAAAAACGGACTAGAAGGAAAAACGTCCTTAGCGCCTCCATAAAGACAAAACTTGCCGCAGTCCCCGAAATTGGGGAAAAATCGGCGAAAAAAGAAGAGAGTACCGCTCCAAAACGTGGAAGAAAACGCGCCGCCGCCGCGAGAAAAAACGGGCAAAGCGAAACGGGCGGCAATTCCGAGACCGACAGCGCCGTGACAAAGGAAGAGGCATAGAGATTTGGCAGAGCATACGAGACGCTATCACAAGATACCTTCGGATATCGGCACGGCTTCGTTTGATACGCCGAAAACTGGCGCGCATACCGAAAATATCCTCGACGGGATGGAAAAGATACAGGCCATCAGGACGCTTGTCGAGTCCGCAATAATCTGGCGCGCGCAGTACCTCGCCTGGAACGTCGACATATACAAAGCCGAGACTCTGCTCTTCCGGCTTATTTTCAAAGAAGGCTCGCAGAGCCCGCAGGCCATGGATCTGCTCGCCCGCATTTATTTTCAGCAGAGTAAATACGAAAAGGCGCGCGAGCTATGGAACAAGGCTCTCGCGCTTCAACCCGGAAACCCGGCGCTCCGCAGAACCGTCAGGGAAATGCAGAACATAGCGAAATCTCCGGTCACGGCGGTCAGAAGACACAAAATAAGCATGTTCTTAAACTGTCTTTTGGCGGCGCTTATCATTTGCATAGCGGGGCTTCTCGGAGTGAGAGGCTACGAGAAGGTCATGCTGTGGACAAAAGGAGGCTCTCCCGCGATAGAAAACCTCGCGGGACGTTTCAGCAGCCACTACAAGTACAATTCAATAACGGAATATATGGAATACGTTCCGACGCCGTCAACGGCAGCCTCCGCTGAAAACGACGGCAGTACCGGACCAGAAGAGGATGAGGCCATTCTCGCGAATGTAAATAACGGTCATTACACCATAGGTTTCACCCGCAAAAAGGTAGACGACGGAAAGGAAATCGGACGAATCGAGGTAGTTGTCGAACGTACCGGAGGAACGCTCAAAGTGTCCGGCAGAATACCAAACCTGTACGTCCGTTATCTGGTCGAAGAAGCGATGTGGGGAATACCGGGCATAACGGATATCGACATGCGGGGACTGGTGATAGATCGCACATATCGGGTGAACAGGGGAGACAGCCTGTGGATAATCTCACGTAGAATATACGGCCAGGGCTCATCGTGGACATTGCTTGCCAAAGCCAACGATCTCAGCGATCCCAACAAGTTACGCATCGGACAGGAATTGATGCTGCCTCTGGGGAACGAGTTCCTGTCAGAGGGCGATTAAGGATATAGCGATTAAAACGGGGTTATCTGGCCCAGTGTGGCGTTATTAAAAATCCATCACCCTACGCTCTGCACCGCGACTTCGTTTGACATTCCAAAGATTTTCTGAAAAACCACGTCGCACGGCGCGAGCGATTCCGCGTCTATGTTCCGTGCCACGCTATTAAGGCTCATGAATTTTATTCCGTCCTCGCGGAGGCGCATGAAAAATTCGTAAAGCGGCGCGTAAAGCTCCTGCGCGTTCACAACGGCGGCGTTCATCGGCAGCACGCTCAGACCGTCGGGCAGCGAGCCGCGCAGTTCGGTGAGCAGCAGCCGGGCCGATGACTCCGTCGATTTTTTGAGAACGACCTCGGCGGGAGGAAGCGTCGCCGGTATCTGAAGGGTGGTAAAAACCTTCCACGACAGCCTCGGCACGTATGGGTAAAACCCGAAAGTGTCGCTGCAATATTTGAACCGCATATCGTCCTGTACCCGGAGGCTCATATAGTTTACTCTGCACCCCGGCGCAGCAAAACCGTTCGGGCGGCAGCCCGTGCGCCTCGCGAAATATTCTATCGCCCGTTTGATGTCGGACTCCAACGTGGTATCCTTCATTTTCTCGAGACGGAGGCGCCATTCCATCGGGTTCCAGCCGTATATTCCGCAGTCCTGGCCGCGCTTCGACGCGTCGCGGATTATTCCCGGGGCGCTCGCTACGATCTCGCGCCCCTCCCCCATGAATTTCGAAAAAGCGGAACCGGTGCTCTCGCTGCCCATGCCGAAAAAAAAGCTGGCGTCGATTGAAAATTCGCTGAAGATGTCGAGCAGACGGGGCGTCCCTTCCCTGTAGCCGTCCAGGGTGTCCGCATATACTTTTAACGAGAGAATTCTCATAACCTGATACGCTTGAGCGCCGCGGTCAACGGGACCTTTAATCCTCGGCGAAACTTTCGGGCCTTGGTTTGAGATAAACTTCCACCTTGGCCGGAGGCAGGTTGAACGGCACGAAACGGGACCGGACCTTTCTGAATCCGGCGGGGATGAACGGCATTCTGCCGATGAGAGCGTATGTGAACTGCACGAAGACGCCGCCGGGAGCGAGCGTCCTCTCGATCTCCGACATTATGGACGCCGACGCTTCACAGGGCAGCGAACGGAATGGCAGGCTCGAAACGATAGCGCTGACGCGAACGCCGCCGGCTATACAGGCGCTCATCTCCTCCGCTCCGCAGCAGCGGACCTCCACCTCGGGGAAACGTCTTGACAGGCACTCGGCCAGCGCCGGAGACTTTTCTATCACTATCATTCTGCCGG
>JAISYN010000116.1 GCA_031269915.1 Synergistaceae bacterium | reverse complement strand
GGAGGGGAGGCCTTTCATGGCCGTCGGCTCCCCTGGCGCCACTCGCATCATTCTGGCCGTGACTCAGATCATCATGAACGCCGTCGACTTCGGCATGAGCATGGACGAGGCGATAGAGGCCCCGCGGCTCTTCAACCTCGTGAGCGGCGGCAAGGCCAATAAATTGATGATCGAGGCCGGTGTTACGGATTCTGCGCTGGATGCGCTGAAGCTGCGCGGACACGACATGGACCCTCGCCCCAAGGGGCTCTTTTTCGGCGGCGCTCAAGGCATCATGTTGAAGGACGGTAAAATTATCGGCGGTGCGGACTCCCGCAGAAACGGCGTGGCGGTGGGGTATTAGTTCCGCGGCGTCCTTCATCGATGGAAAAAAGGGTCGTTCAGCCGGCGACCCTTTATCGTTTTGAAATCAGAATCAGGAATATAGCGGGTTGCATAATCATGCGCTAGAAAAAAACCTGAAACCTGTAATAGACGAATATGATTTTGCACAGAAAAGAGCCACGGGCTCTAAGTTGTATTCATTATGAAAAAGAGCGGTGATTTTTGTGAAGATAATGAAGAAACATCATATTACCGGTGTTCTTGCCTTGCTTGCCGCAGTGGCGATCAGCGCTTACGCCAACGATATTTTCATGCTGGAGCGGGAGCTGGAGCCGCTGTACCCGAGTCAATATTTAAGTGAAGTCAAAATGTTGAGCGATTATCTGCCGACTCTGAAAGACACTCCAGGGGATACCGAGATTTACATATACCGCGGCGAAAAAACCGGCGGCAGTTGTCTCGTTTTGGGCGCCACTCACGCCAACGAAATCGGCGGATACATGGGCGCCGTCGTTTTGATGGAAAACGCCAAGGCAACCCAAGGAACGCTGTATATCATTCCACGAGCCAATCGCAGCGGCTTGACCAGCACGGACCCGGGAGACGCCGCCCCATCCCGCATCCATGTCAGCACCCCCAGCGGCGTCCGCTGGTTCAAATACGGTTCGCGAGCCACCAACCCCATGGACCAATGGCCCGACCCGGACGTGTATATTCACGCCTCTTCCCGACAAAACCTTTCGGGAAGCGAGGTACGAAATTTGAATCGCGCCTATCCGGGACGTCCGGACGGCAATTTTACCGAGCGGGTGGCTTACGCCATCGCGGAATTGATCCGGCAGGAACGTATTGACATGACTATCGATTTGCATGAAGCGTCCCCGGAATATCCCAACAACAACTCCACAGTCGCCCATGAAAACGCCATGCAGATCGCCGCTCTGGGCATGATCAATATGCAAATGCAGGGGATTGACATCAAGCTGGAGCCGTCCCCCGCCAACTTGCACGGGTTGAGTCATCGCGAATTGGGAGATTACACAAACACCTTCGCTCTGCTCATGGAAACTCCCAACGCCGCCCAAGGGCGCACCAGAGGCGCGACCAACGAGCGTCTTGCCGTCACCGGTCAGGATAAGTGCTACGAAATTCTGGTCAAGTACGATTTGCTGTACGTCCCCTACGATGAAAACGGTCACCCTCTGGAAGAACGCGTGGGAAGGCACGTGCAGGGCGTCAGGGAGTATGTCGCCGCCATGTCGCAGTTCTACCCCGAAAAGACTGTGGTGATTGAAAATATTCCGACTTACGACGATTTTATGAACGGCGCTCTTGGTGATTACCTGCACTGAGCGGACGGCCTTGGTGCGTTGAACCTTGTAAAATAAATATGCCGATAGCGTAACGTCAACGCGCCTTCCCGTTTTTTTCTCGCCGTGAAAGGGGAAAAAGTTGGATATATCCGCCAATCGGAAATTGTTGTTCGACGGCTTTATGCTGCTTCTTTTAGGGCTATGTATGCCTATGGTCCTCCGCGAGCATCATTTTGGAATTTATGCTCTGTTCTCCAACTCGGCGGCAAATCGGGATTTTGGCAGCCTGCTTCGCGCGGTGGTATATCTGATCATGATGAATTGCTTGCGCACAACCCCTAACTATTTGGGCGCGTTTATCGTCTGCGAGTCCATTGCGTTTGAACAGAAAAACCCTGGATGGGTTCTCATTGTAAAAGGGACCTTTATGTTCTTTATCCTCAGGATTGTCTACAGCCTGATCGAGCTGACCAGTAAAATTCATTATGATTTGGGAGGCCCGGCGATTCTGATTCTCGCCTGTATGAGCGTTCTTATGAAGGCGCACTTGCTGGCGGCGAGCACAGTCAAGAGAGCGATAATCATCGGGCTTCTGGTCATCACCATGCAGTGTTTGACGATTTTTCCGCCTTTGGCCGCCTTTGGGTTCGGGCACGGAGAAATCTCCAGCGACATCAAGCTGTACGCATACATTCTTGGAATGAACGACTCTTTGAGCTTCTTGATGATGCTGCTGTTTCTCATCTTCTTGACGGCCACGAGCCTTGTGATCAAATTAGTCAGCGATGAAAACAAACTCAAACGCTCCGTCATCAAACAGCGCGAAGCCGAGAAACAACTTGTAGCCGCGCAATACGATTCTCTGATGCTGCGAAATCTGATGGAGACGCAAAATATCGTCCACGATCTTAAAAGCCCGCTCACCACCATACAAGGTCTGAGCGGATTGACCGCGATGATCGCTCCGAATGAAAAGATAAAAGAATATCAAGATCGCATCTCCAACATGGTCGATCGCATGAATGAAATGATTTTGGAGATTTTGCACGAAAACCAGATGAGTTTGATCAGTGTGGACGAGTTGGTACTTATGGCTTCAGCCAATATCGCCGCCAACGAGAAACTGGGCGGAATCGTTTCTGTTCGGAACGACTGCCGCGGCGGCATGATCCGCGCCAACCGTATGCGCCTGATGCGCGCCATCATCAACTTAGTTGAAAACGGGGCGATTGCGGCCATCAAGACCAGAGGACCCAAAAGCGGAACTGTCGAGGTCACGGTAGAACGTAAGCAGGACCGAATTTGTATCGCGGTTACGGACAACGGCTGCGGAATCCCTCCGGAAAATTTGGGGAAAATTTGGGAGCCGGGTTTTTCTATGAGCCAATCGACAGGCTTGGGGCTCTCCTTCGTCAAGCGCGTCGTAGAGAGTCATCAAGGAAGCATTGTCATCGACAGCGTAATAGGCCGCTATACTTGCGTCTCCGTTTCTTTGAAAGAGGCGAGGTCGGTATGAAAGAGGAGAAATGCATCATTATTGTGGACGACGACCCGGATATCTGTTTTACCATATCAGAAATCTGCTGTAATCAGGGGTGGAATCCGATCTCCTGCACCAACCACCTCGAACTGGCAAGACGGCTTGAGACGGAAAAACCCAATTTGTTTCTTGTGGACTACCACCTGCCGGAGATGGACGGAGTGGGGATTGTGCGTTTGATCCGGCAAAAGTGCCCGACCATCCCCATTATCGCATTGACCGTGGAAGAGACGGTGTCGGTATTGCAGCGCTTTATGGAAGCCGGCGCCAACGACTACGCTTTGAAGCCCTTCAAGGCTATGGACCTGATTTCACGCATCAAAGTTCATCTGCAATACCAGGAAGCGAGCAGCTTTTACATCAACAAAGTGAAGGGAATCAAACAAGAAACCCTCGCGATTGTACTTTCCTGCATATCGCGCGTCGGACCGACGGAGCAGGTCGAGCAAATCGCGAAAGAAACCAATATCAGCACCCAGACGGTCTATCGTTATTTGAAGTACATGCAAGAGGAAGGATTGATCGAAACCCGCTATAGTTACGGCGGAAAAATGGGCAGGCCGAAAGCGTCTTATCACTTGCGGCACAAAGACTCTTTCGTAGAGTGAGGTCCGAAGATCCGTCGATTGCGTTCAGAGACGCCGTTTGAACGTCACGCCGCGCTATTCCCCGGCTTTTCCTCACTCAACAGCCCGGCAGCTCCGGCTTCAGCATGTCCGCCGAGGCCAGGGGCGCTGACAGATCCATTGCAGCTTGGGAGGCACTGTCATACATTCAACGACAAGAACATCCTCACATTTCTTCTTTCTTCGCGGCCAGCCTCATCAGTATGTTGTTCTTTGATGTGGGCTTTTTCAGTTCCGCAGTCTTCCAGATGTGGCGGATATAAGACGTCAGCATCAGGGAAACGAAAAGGATCAACAGCCTGCCGGTTTTGCCTTCTTCAGACCTGTTCTGCTGCGTATCAAAGCCCAGCTGGCCTTTCATCTGCTGGAAGCACTTTTCTTGTTCATCACGAAGACGGTAGTGCTTGTAAGTCTCCATTGCGCTATAATCCACTTTCTGTGTCGTGATGGCGAAGAATCCAGCCAAGTTACGGGTTTTTGCGATCTTTTTCTCATCTTGCGCATAGGATTCTATGATTCGAGTCACCGGCTCGTAAGTGATCTTGTAATAGTTGAAATTACGCCGGAGCGTAACGTCGTCGTCACATGGAAATCTTTCGTCGATCAGTTTTCGGATCTCTGCTTCTTGAAGTTTAATCTCGGAGTCGAGGCCCACTAGTTCGGCACTCCTGCGAACACTGTCAAGGTAAATGTTTAATTTGAGCTTGGCTGCTTTCTTCGAGCTTGTACCGGTGCTGCTTACTTCATATTCGATATCGTACTGTTTGTAGTAAATCTGCTCCTTCGTGTCGATCTCCATTTCATCCGGGCGGCAGTCAAATGCTCCGAAGGCATTGATTTTTTCGGCAACGAAGCTCTGTTGCACTTTGGTACACATGATCATAGCTTGTTCTTTCAGGATATATGTCTCAAGGTTCCGGATGGTTTCATAGCCTCGGTCCGTGACCAAGATAGTGTCCCTGAAACCGGCATGTTCAAGATCCGTGAGAATGACACCCAGGGATCTGGAGTCCGGGATATTGCCAGGGAAGGTACGGTAATAAACCGGCATGTGCGAGGACAGCGTGTAAGCCACGACTTCAACGGTCTGCTGGAGCGGCAGATGCTCCTTGTTCTTACCCCAGTGAATATCGGCAAGGCTGTCTCCATAGGCGGATCTGGATGTCGAGTCAATGGCCAGGATCTCCTCTTTGCCAAGCCGCGCGGCCCGAAGCCGAAGGAGCTCCATGCGGTGCTGCTCTGTAATCTGCTGTGTGAGCCTGGTGATGGAGCCCGGCACAATCTTCCGATCCGACGGAGATTTGGCAATAAGCTGCCAACGAGGAAGCCGTCTGTAAGAAAATTCGGTGATCATCGGAAAAATCGCAAGAGTGATAATGTCATCTACAATTCCATCGTTGTCATCAAAGACCTTCATGAGATCCTGACGAATGCCAAGCTTTTCTGTCAGTTGCTCAAGAAGCCAGATGTCACCAGAGGATCGGTTCAGATCGCAACCGTCATAAGATGGCCTGCCACGCTCCCTTGCGCCAGAAAGCAGCTCGGTCGCCGATAGATCCCACCCATCCGGGAAGATCAGTTTAGCGCGTTCTTCCGGACTGGCAAGGATATACGCTTTACCCGGTGTGAACTTGTTGTCCT
>JAISYN010000104.1 GCA_031269915.1 Synergistaceae bacterium | reverse complement strand
GTTTTAATATTTAGGAGAAATAAAAAAATGAAATTTTCAAAACTGAGCTGCGAGGAGTTTGTGGAAATTCTTGCTTCGAAGGAAGCTGTTCCAGGCGGCGGCGGAGCGTCTTCTTTGGTCGGCGCGATAGGTATGGCATTGGGCGGCATGGTTGGCAGCCTGACGCTGGGGAAGAAAAAATACGCTGCCGTACAGGAAGATATCCTGGCGCTCAAAGCGAAGGCGGATGTCATACAGGCGGACCTGATCGCGTTGATACAGAGGGATGCCGAGGTGTTTGAACCTCTTTCAAAAGCTTACGGAATGCCTTCGGGGACCGAGAACGAGAAAACAGAGAAGGAGCGCGTAATGGCGGCCGCTTTGAAAGAATGCTGTGCCATACCGCTTCAGATAATGAAAAAGTGCTGCGATGCCATAGAACTGCATAAGGAATTTGCCTCGAAAGGCACGGCGATCGCCATCAGCGATGTAGGATGCGGTGTAGCCTGCTGCAAGGCGGCATTACAAGCGGCGTCTTTGAACGTGTTCATAAATACGAAATCTATGGCAGACCGTGAACTCGCCGAAGAAAACAACAAACTGGCAAACGAAATGCTGAATGTATACTCCCGCCTTGCCGACGAAATTTATGCGGATGTCGCAGCAATATTCCAACGGAGATGATGATAAATGGCTAAGTTGTTGGAGGGCAGGGAAGTCACGGCCGCTCTTAAAACAAAGCATCAGACCGAGGTCGACGGGCTTTTGTCGAAAGGGATAACGCCGACTCTTGGTATAATACGCGTTGGGGAAAAAGAGGACGACATTGCCTATGAGAGAGGCGCCACAAAGCGTTGTGAAGCTGTGAACGTGGCTGTGAAGCACTTCGTATTGGCGTCCGACGCCGTACAGGAAGAGCTGATTGAGCTTATTGACGGAATAAACGCGGATGCATTGATTCATGGAGCGCTCTTATTTCGTCCGCTTCCCAAATATATGTCGGAGGATAAAATCTGCAATATACTCAGTACGAGAAAGGACGTCGACGGCATAACCGACGGTTCTCTCGCCGGGGTTTTCGCCGGAAGAACAAGGGGGTTTGCTCCATGTACCGCGCAGGCGTGCATGGAGATTCTCGATCACTTTGGGGTCGAACTGAAGGGAAAGAGAGTCGCGGTAGTCGGGCGCAGTCTTGTTGTGGGAAAACCGCTGTCCATGATGCTGATGGGTAAAAACGCCACCGTTACCATGTGCCATACGAAAACAGCGGACTTGCCGGCAGTTTGCCGGAGTGCGGAAATACTGATCGTCGCCGCCGGGCGCGCTAAAGTAATCGACAAAAGTTTTTGTTCACCGGGACAGATACTCATTGACGTAGGAATCAACGTTGATGAGAAAGGCAATATATGCGGCGACGTCGATTTCGAGGATTGCGAGCCGGTCGTAGACGCAATTACCCCGGTACCGGGAGGCGTTGGGACAGTCACAACGTCGATTCTAGTTGAACACGTCATAGAGGCGGCGCGCAGGAGTATATGAGTGAAACCTTAAAAATTATTTCGTTCAGGCACACGCCGCAACACACGCAATATTTGACTGATGCTGCTGTCGCCGGTATGAAAAAACTTGCGATCCGCAAGCGCATAACGCCGCTATCGGCGCGACGCGCGTGTGCGACTCGATGCCGCGCTTTTACGGCGTCAGCAGGTTTTTAAAGACTCCGCCCGAGGGGCTGATTATGACGCTCGTTCCGGGTTTTATACTCGCCCTGTACATTTCGAGGCGCTTGAGGTATGTGTATAGGTCAACATTGCTCTGAGTCGCCCTGTTGATGATGCTTTGGGCTTCCTTGTCGCCTTCGGCTTTGATTTTGGCCGCTCTGACGTTGGCGGCGGCAACGATGGCGGCGGCTTCCCAGTCGGCTTTCGAGCGTATCTGGTTGCTTTCGGCCTCGCCTTCGGCGCGCGTTTGGATGGATATGCGCTCGCGCTCGGTTATCATGGATTTGTATACCTGTTCCTCGTTCGCCGCGAGTAGCAGCACTTTTTTAAACTGAACGGTTTTCACGTCGAGCCCGTAATCGGCGGTCTGCTCGCGCGTTGTACGCAGTATTTCGTTCAAAATAGGCTCGCGGTTACTGCTGATTATGTCTTCGAAAGTGTTTTTGCCGGCTATAGAGAGCATGACGGAGTATGTGACGTCGTCCAGGCGGCGTATCGCGCGGTCTATCGTCCGGCTGGTCTGATAAAATTTCTTCGGGTCGGTTATGACGAACGTCGCCAGGATATCGACCTCTATGGTCTGCTTGTTCGACGTTATGACGCTCGCCGTGTCGCTGTAATATTCATAGAGGCGCGACGAGTATTTGGTCACCACGTCTATCCACGGCAGCTTGAAATGAAGCCCGGGTTCGCGCTCCACCTTTCTCGCCTCGCCGAAGCGAGTGACAAGGGCTATCTCGTAGGGATAGAGCACATATAAAGATGCCGCCAGAAAGGCCAATACGATGAAAATCGCCGGAATTATCAGTGTTTTTTTCATTCTACTCGCCCCTCCTATTGCTTCCCGGCCGATATGGGGACTTCTCCGAGGAAGATGTTGCTGCCGGTCTCTCCGTCTACGAAAACTATGTTGAGGCGCTTCAATACGTCCTCGATATTTTCGTACCACAGGTTTGTCCGCACCAGTTCAGGGTTCATGATATACATCTCGTTCAAAGACTCGAGACGCGACGACACCGCGGTCGCGTCGGCTATCTTGTTCACTTTGTACGCCTCGGCGTTGTTCATGGCGACCTGAGCACGCCCCTTCGCTTCCTCTATCGTTTTGTTGGCGTAAGCTTCGGCTTCGTTTATCGCGGACGTCTTCGCCTGTTTCGCCGTCTCGACGTCGTTGTAGGATGCCTGGACAGACGGAGGGACTTTTACCTCGCTTATCAGTACGTCAACTATCGCTATGCCGACTCCAAGCTGCTTGTAGGTGTTCGTTATGCGCGTCTTCGCGTTGGCGGACAGCGCCACCTTGCCCGTGGTCAGAATGTCCTCGTACTTCATACTGGCGACTTCCTTGCGGAAATCGGCCTCGGCGAGGCCTGAGATGAGCCTGTAGTTGTTCGCGCTCTCGACGTTGTTGACTACGAAATACTGATACGGGTCTGAAATACGCCACTGCGCCACCCAGCTTATCAGAAGTATCTTGCTGTCGGAGGTCACCATCTTCTGTTCGTTCTCGTCCTGAAAGTAGCTCTGCCCCGGCGTCTCGGTCCTCTCTCCGAATTCGAAACGCCTTATCTCCTGTACGTCGAATTTAACGACTTCGGTCCAGGGCGCTTTGAAATGCAGCCCCTGTTCTTCCGTCCCCAGATATCTGCCGAACCTGAAAAGCAGGGCCTGTGAGCCTAGCGGAACGGTATAAAACGAGTTTGTCGCGCAAAATAAGACGACGGCCGCGGCAAATACCGCGGCGACGAACATGAGATTGAAGCCCGGGAGTCGTTTGGGGCGTTCTTCCCAGACATCGTCCGGCCGGTTTGAGCCGCCGAAACCAAAAAAACGGGGAAAATCCATTTCTCAGCCTCCTTGTAATTGAAAACGCGGTTAAAATTATAATTGATTTCATTGCGTATGTCACCGCGCCGCTGAATATAAAAATATCACAATCCTCCGTTCATGACGTCCGCAAAAATGATACTTTATGCGGCTCTGCTGCGTTTACGGCTGCCGTTCCAGGATGCGGACGAATCCGCGTCTTTTTCCGATTTGTTTCATTTATCCATTCTGCCGTATACGAGTATCAGCGCTCCAAACCCATAAATGAAGAGCCATCCGAGAAGTACGTACATATCTTGCGGCCTGTTCCCGTCCGCCAACTGCCCTCCGAGCCATATGAGCGAGAGCGCCAGCGACTGGTGCGACGCGCGCAATTTTATCCTGTCCTGAAACGCTCTCGCCATAAATGGAGCGGCGCATCCGAATAAAAAGATCTTGAGAAACCAAACTGACGACATGTCACCGATTCGGCCGAACTTGTTTCACAGCCCGCCGTGGACTATTTCTCCGCCCTGTATGGAGGCCAGAGCCGTAACGTCCTTTATCCCGTCTTCCTCGCATGTCATTATGTCCCTGTCTATCACCACGAAATCCGCTCTCTTGCCGGCCTCCAGAGAGCCGCGGACGTGCTCCTGGAAAGCGGCGTAAGCGCCCCATATCGTAAACGCGCGCAGAGCTTCCTCTCTTGTCGTCCTTTGATCCGCTCTCCAGCCCTCCCCCGGCGTCCCGTCGCGGTCTTTTCTCGTCACCCCCGCATAGATTCCGTGATAAGGGTTTACAAGCTCCACGGGAGCGTCCGAACCGCCAGGGATCATCAATCCCATATCCAGCATCCGCCGCCACGCGAACGCCCCCGGCAGCCTTTCCGCCCCAATCCTGTCCTCTGTCATGTTTTTGTCCGATGTGCAGTGAACAAACTGCATCGACGGAATTATTCCCATTTCGCCGAATCGGGCAATATCTTCCCGATGCAGTATCTGAGCGTGTTCGATCCTGAAGCGATGGTCTTTAGGTTCAGGTATCTCGCGCAATACTCTCTCGTAGACGTTGAGCGCCTGACGGTTCGCGGCGTCGCCTATCGCGTGCGTGGCCGGCTGAAAGCCGTTGAGTCTCGCTTCTTTAACCAGTTCATAGAGTTCATCGTCGCTGAAACGGGCGTTCCCGCGATGCCCCGGGCGGTCGGAGTAGTCGTCCAGCATCCATGCGCTTCTCGCCCCCAGTGAGCCGTCGGTGAAGAACTTTATGCCCCTTACGGTGAAAAGATCGCCGAACAGACCAGACTCCGGGCCGACTCTGTACGCGTCCCCCGCGCTATGCGCGGAGACGTACGCGGCGATTCCGATCTTCATCCCGCCGTTTCCGTACATCTCCTTTAAAAACTCTATGGTCCCGTAATCGTATCCTATGTTGGCCGCCATGTCATGGACGAACGTGATCCCGTAAGAGAAAAACTGACGCTGGGCGGCGAGGTATGCCTCTTTTTTCCGTCCTTCCGAGAGCGGCGGGACTTTCGAGCGAACGAGGTGCGCCGCGGTGTCCGTCAGTATGCCCGTCGGCTCGCCGTCCGGGCCTTTGAATATCTCGCCTCCGATGGGGTCTGGAGTGTCCTTGGTTACCCCCGCCGCGTCCAGCGCCGTTCCGCTGACCCAGGAGGTGTGACCGCACGCCCGGATGAGGCAGACCGGAACTCCGGGAACGATCCTGTCCAGATCGAGCTTCGTCGGAAGGTTCGGTTCGTCCCAACACAGTTCGTTCCAGCCGCGCCCGACTATCCATTCGCCGCTTTTGAGCAATGCGCCGGCGGATTTGATTTCGGCCAGGATCTCTTCCTTCTTTTTTTGAAAACAGTCGATCCGTATCAGGTTTTCCCCGACCGGCATGAAATGGAGATGGGATTCGACGAGGCCTGGCAGTACGGTATTTCCCTTCAGGTCGAACACATCGACCCCGGGGCCCGCGTATTTTTTTACCTGTTCATCGCTTCCAACCCAGAGCAGTCTGCCGTCCTTGACCGCTATTGCCTCGCAAACCGAGAATTTCGGGTCAACCGTGTAAACTCTGCCTCCTAAGTAAATGCTGTCTGGTCTTCGCACGCCGCATCCCTCCGTTCAATGGCTTCCAATCACTTCAAGCCGGCAGTTTTCAGTTTCGCGAGTGCCAACGCCATTTTCTCCATCGCCTCTTCAAGATATTCCTTCGGTTTACAGTAGGCTATGCGGACGAATCCGGGGGATTGGAAAGCCTCGCCAGGAACCAGAGCTACTCCTGCTTCCTCCAGCATGAAGGAGCAGAATTCAGTCGCGCTCAAGCCCGTCTTCTTAACCGAAGGCAACACATAGAACGCTCCTTCCGGCTCGACGAAATCCAGATCGCGCATGTTCCTCAGATAGCCGACGACGAGGTCCCGCCTCTCCCTGTATTCTTTTATCATGGCCTGAACGTCGTCCTCGGCGCCGTTCAGCGCGGCCGCGTAGCCATACTGAGGAAATGTCGCCGCGCACGTGTTCATGGCGAGGTGAGCCCTGTTGGCGTAGGCGGTCATCCAGGATGGCATGACCATATATCCGATCCTCCAACCCGTCATGGAGTAGGTCTTCGACGCCGCTCCCACGGTGACGGTTCTGTCCGCCATGTCCGGCAGCGACGCTATGCTGACATGTTCTCCCTTGTACAGGAAACGCTCATAGCACTCGTCCGAGATGACCAGCAGATCGTGTTTTTTCGCCAGCCCGGCTATCTCTTCGGCGTCACGGCGGGTGATGACGGCTCCGGTCGGGTTATTCGGGGTGTTGACGAGAATCATCTTAGTCCTGTCGGTTATGAGCGGCTCTATGTCGCCGGCTTTGAGAACGAAGCTGTCCTCCATCCGGCAGCGCGCCCATTTGACATCAATTCCCAGCAGGGCCGTTTGCGTGACGTATGCCCCGAAGCAGGGAGTGGGAATTATGGCCTCGTCCCCCGCGTCAAGGGACGTCATCATTGCGGCCATGAGGGCCGCTTGAGCGCCGACCGTGACCAGTATGTCGCTCTCGGCGGCTATGATGGAGTTTTCCCTCTTCAGTTTGGCGGCGAGGGCCTTGCGCAGTTCGATCTCTCCCCTCATATCCGCGTAGTGGACTTTCCCGCCGTCCAAAGCCTTCTTGGCCGTCTCCTTGGCAATCGCGGGGGAGTCGAAGTCC
The DNA here is from genome assembly GCA_031269915.1 of Synergistaceae bacterium. Taxonomy (GTDB): domain Bacteria; phylum Synergistota; class Synergistia; order Synergistales; family Synergistaceae; genus JAIRKI01. The sequence continues at coordinate 5,495 of JAISYN010000104.1, read as the reverse complement.
GGGCGTCCTATCTCCAAGTGGAAGACCTTTTTTCCTCCGGCTTCTATCCGGTTGGCCATGTCCACGATGTCCCTGATTCCTCCGCCGAGTTTGACTGATGCGAATCTTTTATTTGGAAGCTTTATCTTCTCCATTTGAATCTCCTTTGACGTAATGTCGATTCTGTCTGTTTTTATCTCAGTGGGCCAGCCTGACAAGAAACATGCTGAACCACGGCACGTATGTCAGGACGAAGAGAACGACGATCATCGCCAATATGAACGGAACCGCGTTCGAGGATATTTTGTCTATCCTCTCCCTGGATACGGTGGAAGCGACGAACAAATTGGAGCCGAACGGGGGAGTGACAAAACCTATGCCCAGCGCTACGGTCATGAAGAGGCCGAAGTGTACGACGTCGACTCCCAGGTCTTTGACCACCGGCAGAAATATAGGTGTGAGAATAATCATCGACGACAGATTGTCTATGAAACACCCCACTATCAAGAGAAATATGTTGAGCAGAAGGAGAACTACGTATTTGGACGACGAGATGGAGACTATCCACTCGCCGACGCGCATCGGAATCTCTTCCATGGTGAGGTACGTAGCGAACGACATCGAAAGCCCCAGTATGAACGTACCGGCGCCGTTGACCACTATGGTTTCGCGCAGCGCGTCGATCACTCCTCCGACCGTGAGTTCCCTGTGGATGAAAAAACCCACGAACAGCGCGTAAAATACCCCGACCACCGCCGCCTCGGTAGGAGTGAACACCCCCCCGTAAATTCCCCCCATTATTATGACGGGGACGAGCAGCGCCCAGAAGGAGGTGCGGAATGCCTTTAACACCCTCGCGAGGCTGAAATGATCGATAGCGACGGGATAGTTTCTCTTTTTCGCGATGAAATAGCTTGTGATCATCAGGGCAACGCCGATCATTATGCCCGGGATGACTCCGGCCAGGAACAAATCGCTGACTGACGCTCCGGTTATGACGCAGAAAAGTACGAACGGTATGGACGGAGGGATGATTATCCCTATAGAGCCGGCGGCGGCCGCAAGCGCGGCGGCGAACGCCCCGTCGTACTTCTTCTCTTTCATCTGGGGGATCATGAACGAACCGATCGCGGATACCGTCGCGGGTCCCGAACCGGAGATGGCGGCGAAGAACATGCACGCCGTAACGGTGATCATCGCAAGTCCGCCGGTTATGAATCCCACCAGGCTCTCCGCGAAGATGACGATACGCTTGGATATACCGCTGCCGCCCATGAGATTTCCGGCCAGCGTAAAATAAGGAATGGCGAGCAGAGGAAACGAGTCTATAGCGGTAAAGCAATACTGCGGGATGAGAACGAGCGGAACCCCGCTGAACAGTTTCATACTGACCGCCGTCGCAATGCCTATCGATATCCCTATCGGGATGCTTGCTGACATCAGGCTGCCCATAAAAACGAACAGAAAGATTATGTCCATCCGAAGTCCCCCCTAATTGGCGTCCGCAAAGGTTTTCAGTTTGGCGATATTCCGCGCCAACTGTTGGACGAGGCGGAACGACATCAGCACGGTCCCGGTGGGAACCGCCAGATAAGCTATCCACATCGGCAGTCCCATAGCGCTCGAAACCTGTCCCTGATTGAATATCTTCCGGCAAAGGGACGAGGCGATATAGCATAGAAAGATGGAAAAGGCCAACCAGATTGCCAACACGGCTATTTCGACGACGACTCGGCTTTTTTGTGACGTTTTGTCGGCGAGGCTCGTGATTCGCAGATGTCTCCCTCTTTTTACAGCGTAACTCGACGCCACCCAGGTCTGCCAGACGTATAAGTACCTCGCGAGTTCCTCGCTCCAGGAAAGAGAGTTTCCGAACACATATCTCATCACCACCTGGAGAAATATCAGCGTCGTCGAAAAAGCGAGCATCGTCATCAGAACATATTCGTCGAGATTTTCGATTAATTTTTTCATCGTTCCTCCCCCCCCCTTACTTTTATCGCGGGGCGCTTTCGCCGCGCTAGGGCGCCCCGGCGATTTTCAAACCGTCAGTCGTTCGCGGCGATGGCCTTGTCCAGCAGGTCCTTGCCGACGCTTGACTCGAATTTGGAATATATTTCCCCGCAGATTTTGATGAATTCGTCTTTCTCTTCGGACGTCAGTTCGTTTATTTCGACGCCCGCTTCTTTCATGGCGTTTTCGAAGGATTCCTCATTTTCGTGCATCAGTTCACGCTGGCGTTTTTCGAAGAATTTTCCCCCGTCGAGAACGGTTTTCTGATGCTCGGGCGGGAGGCTCTGATAAAACGTCTCGCTCATCAAAAGCGGCGCGACCGCGTAAACGTGCCCGGTTTTGGAGATGTATTTCTGGGCTTCGTACAGTTTTGACGAGTAGATGAGCAGAATGGGGTTTTCCTGTGCGTCGACGGTTTTTTGCTGCAGCGCGGTAAAAAGCTCGCTGAAGCTCATCGGTGTGGGGCTGGCTCCCATGAGCTTGAACATTTCGACGAATATGGGGTTCTCCATCGTGCGAATCTTCAGGCCTTTCAGATCGTCCGGCTTATAAATGGGATTGCGGCTGTTTGTCACGTGTCTGTAGCCGTTCGTACCGTAAGCGAGGACTCTGAGACCTTTTTTCAGCAGGAGTTCCCTTATGGTGTTCCCGACTTCGCCGTCCAGCGCTTTGTACGCCGCTTCCTCTGTCTTGAAGATGAAAGGAAAGTCGAATATCCCAACCTTGGGCTCAAAGGCCACCAGCACGGACGAACCGACTACGCCCAGTTCCACGGTGCCTATCTGCATTCCCTCGGTTACCTGCCTGTCGCCGCCGAGAGCCGCGTTTCTGAACACCGCCATCTCCAGTTCCCCGTTGGATTTCTCCGCCAAAAAGTCCGCGAGTTCCGCCGCCGCTTTCGAGTTTGGATGCGTGTCCGAACCGACGCCGGCGTACTTCATCTTATACTTGGCCGCCGCTTCGGAACTTACGCTCCCGCTGAACAAGACCAATAGAAAAACGCAGAACGCAAACAACAATACCGACTTCCTCCCTGACATCTTACATTCCCCCTTTTAAATTTTTTGCTGGGCGGATTGCGATCAATTGACGCTTCCGCCTGGTTCCAGCCCATCGAATACCGCCAGCGCGGAACTTGCCGCTTCAGTTCTCATGCGCTTTATCGCGGTGGACGAATACCACGCCACGTGAGGCGTGACCACGCATTTTTTCTGGTCGTACAGAACGTGCTCTTTCGGGGACGGTTCAGGCTCCACAACGTCGACCGCAGCCCCGGCGAGCCGCCCGTTTTCCAGTGCGTCGTTCAGCGCGTCGTTATCGACGATCGCCCCTCTGGCGCAGTTTATGAGGTACGAGGTGGGTTTCATGACGGCCAGCTTCTCCGCGCTGATCAGATGATAGTTGTCTTTGGACAGAGGCACGTGAATGGAGAGAATGTCGGCGTTTGCGAGGAGAGAATCCATGTCGTCATATGCCTCTACGCCGATGCGGCGCGCCGCGTCGGCGTCCATGAAAGGATCGTAGGAAATTACCTTTCCGAAGAGCGGCCGCGCTTTCTCCGCGAGCCTGCGCGATATGCGCCCGAAGCCGAGCAGGGCGAGGTTCATTTCGGAAATTTTGACGTTGGCTGGGAATGAGTTGAAGTCCCAGATGTGGTTGACCTTGACCTCGTGGCTGTAGAAAGGAATGTTTCTGCCCAGCATCAGGGCCAATGCGAGTACATGATCGGATACCTCGTCGGTATTGAAGCCGGGAACGTTGCAAACTTTTATGTTCCGGGACGAGGCCTCGGGAACGTCGATGTTGTCGAAGCCCTGACCGTGCCGGCAGATGACCTTGCAGCGCGGCATACTGTTCATGACCTCGCCAGTGATCTTCGCGTTCGTCAGAATCAGCGCGTCGAACCTTCCCCTGAGGGAGGCGAATTCATCCGCGTTATCCACTCCAGCGATCTCAATATCCCGCCCGCCGAAGAAAGAACGCTCCACCGAGTAGTCGTCGAACGCGCTGCATTTGCTAAATACACCAACAACCTTGCGTGTCATGAGCAACACCTCCTGAAAATTTCTGACGATATCGAAACTGACTTGACACTTTGTTACCGGAAAACTTAAAATACGAACCAACGCAATGTAAGATGTCAGACATTTAAGCATATTTTTTTAGGCGTGTCAATTGTATATTTTTTGCAATCATGGAATTTACATGAATAAAGTAAAGGGTTTCCGGAAAAAATCAAACGGACCGGCGTGAGAAACAGTATGGGACGTGCGATAAGATAAGCGTAAAATATTTGCTTTTTCGATATTTTTATGCTTTACGTATGTACTTCCCGGGCGGTATGATCCGAGCGGTTAGGGGCTTTGGGCCGCCGCTTCAAACGATTCGGCCGCCGAAGCGTTTTCAATGCGCCCATGCCGGGACAAAGGAGCGGATAATGCGGTGACTCAACTGTTTGAGAATTTGAATATGCCCAAAAAATCTTCGCTCGTATATAAACAAATCACGGATAAAATAAAATCAGGGGATTTCCCGTCGCGTTCGCGGCTGCCGAACGAACTGGAGCTTTCCAGGGAATTCGGGGTCAGCAGATCGGTCATTCGCGAGGCGTTGAGCGCCTTGGAAATAGTCGGCATGATCGAAAGGCGCGCGGGGGACGGAACATATATAAAGGAAAATCACGCCGCGAACGCGCGAGTGGATTTTTCCATGGAGCCCGTCGTCCTCCAGCTCTTCAAAAAGATAGAGGAGTGCGGAGGGTCGTTCACAGCGCTGGAAGCACGCAGCCTGATAGAGCCGATCTTCGCGGGCGCCGCCGCCATGAAGGCGGACGAACTCGACATCGCCGAGATGAAAAACCTCTGCTCAAAATTCGAGAGCGCTTTGAAGGATTTCGACAGGGAACTGTTCAGGGAAACGGACGTAAATTTTCACCGCTGCGTTGCGAATTCATGCAAGAACGAACTCATGCAGGCTTTTTTGCTGGACCTCATAGACACGGAAAAATTTCTTCTCTGGAGAAAGGAGATAAACTGGCCGACCCGCGAAAGGATGGAGTTGAGCGTCAAGGAACACATTGACGTAGCGAACGCCATATTCGACAGAGACTACGGCGCCGCCGTGGAAGCGATGCAAAGGCACTTCGCGTTTCATTGGAGCGAAGTCGCCCGCTCGATGAAAAATATCGGGGCGGACGACGGCAATTAGGAATTGTTGATAAATAACATGACTATTTAGGAATATGGTGTTTCGGGGTTTTCTTCCCTGAACCTCATGAAGTCGCCGTATTTGCGCCCGTTGAAATTCGCAGGCTCAATTCGTTTTTTGTACTTCTTCTTTCGATGCCCGCTTGGATTACCTGGCGTTCGTGCTTAGTCAGGCGTGGAGTCTGTAAAATAAAGTGTGTGAAACCAGAAAGTCATGAAATCTAAATAGGAGTGGATCACACATGAGCAACACGGAGAAAGTGAAAGAATCGCTGAATATCACCGATGAGATGCTGA
>JAISYN010000071.1 GCA_031269915.1 Synergistaceae bacterium | reverse complement strand
TCCTCCGGCGCCTTGTCTATCATGTCGAACGGCGTGAAGTCCGCGTATCCCTTCCGCGAAAGCGTCTTCGTTATCGCCGCCGTCAGCGTCGTCTTACCGTGGTCGATATGACCTATCGTACCTATGTTCAAATGCGGCTTCGTTCTCTCGTATTTCGCCTTTGCCATCTCTTGAGCCCCCTGTCCTTCTCCCATTATTCCCGGCTGCCCTTTCGGGCATTTGCGAAAAGAGACCCGCGCCGCGAAAACAGAAGGCCGGATCTCTTCCTTTAAGACTGGAGCCGACTTCCGGACTCGAACCGGAGACCCCATCCTTACCATGGATGTGCTCTACCTGCTGAGCTAAGTCGGCAAACCGCCAAGAGTATAAAATTGGTGGTGGGGGTAGGGTTCGAACCTACGTAGGGGAAACCCGACAGATTTACAGTCTGTTGCCTTTGACCGCTCGGCCACCCCACCACATGCGCGCACTGGAGCCGGCGATCCGGATCGAACGGACGACCTGCTGATTACAAGTCAGCTGCTCTACCATCTGAGCTCCACCGGCGCAACTAGCATCCGATCCCAACCGGAAGCCGAACATCCCGTATTCTACAAGATTTTCCCGCTACGTCAAGTGTCAAAATTTCTCCCCTCGGTACCCGGCAATCCGTTCATCCAACCCGAAACCCGCGAAATTACCCTCGCGGGCTCCTCTGTACGCATTCACCGCAAACAATCTGTTCATATAATCTGCGCTTCTTTCATAATCATAATGCGATTATTATACTTTTATTGAAGAAACGTCCGACTATAAATTGCGCTCTTCAATGTGTTAGAATGTGGCGGGCTGATACAAACAAGACTAGGAGGAATGATATTGAACCTTCCAACCTTCAAGGGCGGCATCCACCCGCCGGAAAGCAAATCGCAGACGGCGGACAGGGAGATAGAAATGCTCTCTCCAAGGGGCTGTCTGGTATACCCCATGTCACAGCACCTCGGCGTTCCGTGTTCGCCTATTGTAAAAAAGGGGGAACGTGTGCTTGTCGGACAGAAAATAGCCGACTCGGAGGCGTTTGTCTCCGCTCCGATACTGTCGTCGGTCTCTGGCGTGGTAAAGGAGATAGGAACGCACATGACGATCTCCGGAGCGGTCGAGGCGTGCGTGACGATCGAAAACGACACTATGTTCGAGTACGCGGCTTCGCTGCTGCCTCACAGAGATTACCGCGAACTCGGCCGCGCCGAGTGCGTGAAAATAATCCGCGAAGCCGGCATCGTGGGAATGGGAGGGGCTGCTTTCCCAACTCACGTTAAACTCTCTCCCCCGCCGGGGAGGGAGATAAAATGGATAATAGTGAACGGGGCGGAATGCGAACCGTTTCTCAACTGCGACAACCGTTTGATGATAGAACACCCCGAACCGATAATAGGCGGGCTTGAAATATGCCTTCACATCTTTCCTGGAGCGGAAGGAATAATAGCGGTGGAGAACAACAAGCCCGAGGCGATCAGGAGGCTGGAAGGGGAACTTTCGGAACGCGGAGCTAACATCAGGGTCATGCCGCACGCGGTCAAATATCCGCAGGGCGCCGAAAAAATGCTCATATACACCGTGACCGGCCAGGAGATACCTCCGGGCGCGCTCCCCGCGGAAGTCGGCTGCATCGTGCTGAACGTCGGGACGGCCGCTCACATATGGAACGCCGTTATCGACGGCATCCCGGTGCTCGACAGGGTCATATCGGTCGCGGGCGACGCCGTTGCGAACCCCAAAAACATAATGGCCCCGCTGGGCGCGTCGGTGCGCGAACTGATAGACTCCGCCGGCGGGTTCGTCGGAGAGCCGGTCAAAGTGCTCTCTGGCGGCCCGATGATGGGCATATCCATGAGGTCTGTCGACGTTCCGACGGTAAAGGGGACGTCCGGCATACTAGCCCTAACCGCGAAATCGGCGCCGTTATTCGGCGAGTCGAACTGCATACGGTGCGGCCGGTGCGTATCCGCCTGCCCGATGGGGCTTCTGCCGTTGTCTCTCGACCGTTTCGTACGTCTGAGACAGTACGCCGAGTTCGAATCAAGCGGCGGCATGAACTGCATCGAGTGCGGAAGCTGCACATACTCCTGCCCCGCGCGCAGGCATCTCACTCAGACGTGCAGGGACGGCAAATCGGAAGTTATGGCCGCGCGGAAGCGTCAGAAGGAAAAGGGCGCGTTGTCATGAGCAGCCCGCTGGTAATCGCAAGTTCCCCACATATTCGCTCGGATATGAGCGCTCAAAAGATAATGGCGAACGTCATAGGCGCTCTGATTCCGTCCGGGCTTGCCGGAGCATATTTTTTCGGCGCGGAGGCCCTGGCCGTCATGGCGGTATGCACGGCGGCGTGCGTTGCCGCCGAGGCGCTCTGGCAAAAAATATCAGGTGCGAAGGTCACGGTGTCCGATCTCTCCGCCGCGCTCACCGGCCTGCTTCTCTCCTACAATCTGCCTCCGTCGATACCGCTCTGGATGGCGGCGGCCGGAGGGGTATTCTCCATAATAATAGTGAAGCAATTTTTCGGCGGGCTCGGACAGAACATCGTGAACCCGGCGCTCGCGGGGCGCGCGATGATGCTGATCTGCTGGCCGGTGGCCATGACGACATGGACCATACACGGGATGAGCGGCCCTACGCCTCTTGGCGTAATTAAATTTTCGGGGAAAGAGTTGCCGCCGCTGATGGACATGGCGCTCGGCAATATAGGCGGCTGCATAGGAGAGACCTCGGCGGCGGCGATTTTGCTGGGTGGCGTATATCTGATTTCAAGGGGAATAATATCGTGGAGGATACCGGTCATATATATAGCGGTAGTAGCGGCCTTGACGCCGCTCATCGGACGTCCCGCCGGCCCTGTGGCCGAACTTCTCTCCGGCGGGCTGATGCTGGGTGCGTTTTTCATGGCGACTGATTACGTCACAAGCCCGATGACCGCTCCGGGTCAGGCGATTTTCGCCGTAGGCTGCGGCGTGATAACCTCGCTGATACGGGCCTTCGGAGTATATCCGGAGGGCGTCTCTTACTCCATACTCATAATGAACCTGACAGTGCCCCTGATAGACAGGCTGACGCCGCCGCGCGTACTGGGAGAGTCGAAGAAAAATGCCAAATGACAATGTGAAAAAGATAATATCTCTCGGTCTGACGCTTTTTTCCGTAACGGCGATAACCGGCGTCATACTGGGCGTCGTCCACGACATAACGCTGGAACCGATACGCGTAACGCAGGAGGGGCTCAGAACGGAAGCGCTGAAGGGGGCGCTGCCGGAGGCCGATGAATTTTCGGCTCTTGAAGTGGCCGGCGGCGCGAACCCCATGATCAAAGACGTTCAGGAAGCCACGGCCGGCGGCGGAGTATCGGGATACTGCATAACCGTTGCGCCGCGCGGATACGCCGGACCGGTGGAACTCATAGCGGGAATTACGAACGACGGAAACCTGCGGGCGATACGCATTTTGAATCAGTCGGAAACTCCGGGCCTCGGGGCCAAATCCGCGCGAAGAGAGTTTTACGAACAATTCAAAGACGCAAGCGAAATAAAAGTCGTCAAAACCAAACCGGAGGCTCCGGGAGAGATACAGGCGATATCCGGCGCCACGATAACCTCGAACAGCGTCGCCTCCGGAGTGAATACGGCGCTCGCCTACTGGAAAAACCATCTCGCCGCCGGGGCCTCCGGAGAACCTGGCGAGGGGGAAGCTCTTTCAGGCGCGAGTCCGCCCGCGAATGGAGAATGACATGAATCCTTTTAAGATAATCAAAAACGGCATAGTGAACGAAAACCCGACTCTGGTTCAGTGCATCGGTCTCTGCCCGACGCTGGCGGTCTCGACGAGCGCCGCGAACGGCATAGGGATGGGCATAGCGGCAACGGCCGTTCTGGTGGGCTCGAACATGGCTGTTGCGGCAATCAGAAGATTCGTGCCCGAGGAGATACGCATACCGATATTCATCGTGGTGATTGCGGGCTTCGTAACCGTGGTGCAGCTTCTGATATCCGGTTTCGCCCCGGCCCTGGACAAGTCGCTCGGGATATTCATACCGCTCATCGTGGTGAACTGCATCATACTGGCGCGCGCGGAGGCGTTCGCGTTCAAGAGCGGGGTCTTGGAATCCCTGTTCGACGGGATTGGAATGGGACTCGGATTTACGGCGGCGCTCACTTTGATAGGCGTGGTACGCGAGTTTATCGGCAGCGGCAGCGTTTTCGACATCGCCGTCACGCCGCCCGGTTTCCAGCCCGCGCTGCTGGTGATACTGGCTCCCGGTGGATTCATCACGCTAGGGATATTCATGGGGCTTTTCCGCAGATATCAGGACTGGAGCGCGGCCAGACGCGGCGCGGAACCGCCTGCCCGCGGCGCAGGCTGCGAGAGCTGCGCCATGTCCGACGCCTGCGGATTTGCCGTGAAGGAGGGCGACGGAAAATGAACCTGGTCTGGCTATTCATCGGCTCGATATTCGTCAACAACATCCTCCTGTCACGCTTCCTCGGCTGCTGTCCGTTCCTGGGGGTTTCCACGAAGAGCGAAACGGCGAAGGGAATGGGAGTGGCGGTCATATTCGTACTGGTGATGGCGGCCGTCATGACGTGGCTTGCTTATCACCTCGTGCTGGTCCCGCTGCGCATCGAATATCTGTACACGCTGTCGTTCATACTGATAATCGCCGCACTCGTCCAGTTCGTGGAACTGGCGCTGAAAAAGATAAACCCCGCCCTCTACAAATCGCTCGGGATATTTCTGCCTCTCATTACCACTAATTGCGCGGTTCTGGGGGTGGCGGTCATAAACATGAACGAGAACTACACGCTCGTACAGTCGATAGTGAACGCGCTCGGTTCATCCATAGGCTTTCTGATCGCCATAATCCTGATGGCTGGCATTCGCGAACGGATAAACGACAACGAGGGCATCCCGAAATGCCTGCGGGGGCTGCCCATAGCGCTGGTGACGGCCGGCCTGATGTCCATGGCCTTCATGGGCTTCAGCGGAATCATAAAGTGATGGGGGCCGCGCGATGATCACTTTTACGGGCATAGCTTATCCGACGGCGATCATGGGAGCGCTCGGCCTGATATTCGGCGCTCTGCTTTCATTCGCGTCGATTAAATTTTTCGTTGAAACCGACGAACGAATCTCGAAAATACGCGAAATCCTGCCCGGCGCGAACTGCGGAGGGTGCGGATATCCCGGGTGCGACGGATACGCGGACGGGATCGTCGGCGGCGGAGCGAAGATGAACCTCTGCGCGGCCGGAGGTCCGTCCCTCGCGGCGAAGATAGCCGGTATAATGGGAACCGAGGCGGGAGAAGCGTCAGTTCCGATGAGAGCGTTCCTCAAATGCGGCGGTGACGCCGTACATTCGCCGCGCGTCGCGACATACGACGGAATAGGCGACTGCAAATCGGCGGCGATACTGCCGGGCGGCTCCCCGAACGCGTGCCCTTTCGGCTGCATGGGATTCGGCACTTGCGTCAAAGTCTGCGTGTTCGGCGCTATGAGCATAGTGAACGGGCTCGCCTGCGTAGACCCCTTCAAATGCGTGGGCTGCGGCGCGTGCGCGTCGGTATGCCCGAAATCCGCGCTGGCTCTGACGCCAAAGACATCATGCGTTCAGGTCTCCTGCAACTCGAAATGGAAAGGCGCGGACGTCAAAAAAGTCTGTTCGGCGGGGTGCATAGGCTGCGGCGTCTGCGCCCGCAACTGCCCCGTCCAGGCGATAACGCTCGGGAACAACCTCGCGGCCATAGACGGCGCTAAATGCGTCAACTGCGGCGCGTGCGC
>JAISYN010000026.1 GCA_031269915.1 Synergistaceae bacterium | reverse complement strand
ACCGCGAGACGCGGGAGCGTCACCGCGTCGCGGCCGCCAAGATATGCTATCGCGCGTGGGAGAAGGGGCTGCTGCTTTCCTTCTTCAGCGGCTCCGTCCTGCGGATTCAGCCTCCGCTGGTCATCACGCGGGAGGAGATGGACAAGGCGCTCAACATCATCGAGGAATCTATGGAGGAATTTTCCAAAGGCCAAATCCCCGACTCCGCCTTGGAAACGGTGAAAGGCTGGTAGCCGGGGCTTGAAACGTATTTTTTCTCTCCGAGAGCCCCTAAATGCTATTTATGGGCTCTCGAAAAAGAAAGCCTGAAGCGGAAACGCGGTATTCAACGGAAAGTAGACGTAACTGCCGAAGAGGTATAAAATGTTTTAGGTGGATTCATAAAAGGGAAAAACTTTTTGCGGAAGGTATAAAGCAAGCTATATAAGGGATTTAGGTATTTTGGGAGAAATGACGAGAGCCCCTTAATAGCATTTTGGGGCTCTCGGGAAGGCTACGCCAAAAAATAATCGGACACGGGTTCTATAAAAGCAACAGTGTTATTTTATCATACTTTTTGTTTTGGCGCGTTTTCAGCTTGAGACTTTTCGACACGGGGGCGCTGATTGTGAAAGCTGTAATTCTTGCCGGCGGGCTTGGAACAAGAATATCCGAAGAGACCCACCTTCGTCCGAAGCCGATGATTGAGATCGGCGGGCGGCCTATCTTGTGGCATATCATGAAACTTTATTCGCATTATGGGATCGATGATTTCATAATCTGCGTCGGGTACAAGGGTTATATGATCAAAGAATATTTCGCGAACTATTACATGCACATGTCCGACGTGACGTTCGACATGCGCGACGGCAGGCGGGTGATTCACAGCAACGACGCGGACCCATGGAAAGTGACCATCGTCGATACCGGCGAACTGACGATGACCGGCGGACGTGTTCGCAGGGTGAAGGAGTACATCGGCGGCGAGACGTTCTGCCTGACGTATGGAGACGGCATTTCCGACGTTCGCGTAGATAAGCTGGTGGAATTCCACAGAGCGCACGGAAAACTCGCGACCCTCACGGCCATTCAGCCGCCCGGGCGTTTCGGGCGCCTTGGGCTGAACGGCGAGAAGGTGGTCGATTTTTTTGAGAAACCCACCGGCGACGGCGACTGGATCAATGGAGGTTTTTTTGTGCTGGAGCCGGAGGCCGTCGACTACATCGAAGGAGATTCGACGATATTGGAGCGCGAGCCGCTGGAAAAGCTCGCGCGCAGCGGGCACCTGATGGCGTTCAGGCATTACGGTTTCTGGCAGCCTATGGACACGCTGAGAGATAAAAATCAGCTTGAAGAACTGTGGAACACGGGGAAAACTCCGTGGAAGGTATGGAAATGACCCCGCGGTCCGAAAAGGCGCTCTAAAGCCTGACAAGCCTTACAGCATATAGCGGCAGTCGACGATAGGTTTATCGGTGAGTTCTTTTAACCCCCTGAACTCGTCCCACGCCGTCAAGATTACGAGAATATCGGCCTCCGCCAGCAATTCATGACAGGAATGCCGATAGAGAAGCGGAATTTTGTCGTAACGGCGGGCAAATTCGTCGTTAGCGACGGGATCGTAAGCGATAATATTACAATATCCTTTCTGATTCAGCAGGGCAATAATTTTGGCGCTCACGGAATCCCTTACATCGTCCGAGTTCGGCTTAAAGGACAACCCTAAAACGCCGATAACCTTTCCTTTGTCGTAGCCGGCGGCCCGGTCGATTTTATCGGCGATTATTCCCGGCATACAGTCGTTGGTCTCTATCACTTTTCCCAAAATGCCCGCCTCGAAGCCGGCGGATTTCGCAAATGCGTAGAGAGCTTTCGTATCCTTCGGGAGACAGTACCCTCCGTAACCGCACCCCGGATAAACGTAAGATGTCATGTCGCAGCTGTTCCAGCGTCTGTCGCTGTGCAAAATCCTGAAACTTTTGCCGACGTCTATATCGCCTGCCTTGTCCGCTATTACCGACATTTCGTTCGAATAACTTACAAGCGTCGCCAGCAGAGTATTGGAGAGGTACTTGACGAATTCGCCGGTGGTCGTCGATACGCAAAAGACAGGACACTTTACATTTTTGTAAAGAGCTTTCAGCCTCTCTTCCGATTTTGGGTCATCTACACCGAGAACGACGCGGTCCGCGTTGATGAAGTCGTCCCAGCAATGTCCTTCACGCAAAAATTCAGGATTGTTGGCTACCCCGATGGTTCGGCCGGCGTGAAATCCCTTCCCTTCGACGAAGGGGATTATTTTTCGTCGCGTGGTGGAAGGAGGAATGGTCGATTTGACGACCAATACGCGAAATTTGTCGTCCCTGAACAGGCGAATCGTTTGCTCTATGGCCGCGAACAAATATTCGAGATTCGCTTCCCCTTTGTCGCCATAAGGCGTTCCAACGCAATAGTATATTATCTCGCTGTCATCGACGGCGGCTTCGGGATCGCCGACCGGTTTGAAATTATGCCCCAGATGACGCAGGAGGGCTTTGTCCAATCCAGGTTCTAAAAACGGCAATTTACCGGACGCGATTGTGCTCAATCTATGGCTGTCCGCCTCGACGCCGTATACGGTATGTCCCATCTCGGCAAATCCCAATGCCGTAGTCAGCCCCACGAAACCCAGACCAAACACAGTTACCATAGGTATTCTCTATCGTCGCTCGTTTTTATGAAATTCAAAAACTTGCGCACACCGCTTACCACGTCTATTTTCGGATCATAGCCGAGGATATTCCTTGCCTTGCCTATATTCGGGCATCTGCGCCGGGGATTGTCGGTCAGATATTCGCCGTCCTTCGATGGTGAGTAAATAACCTTTTTGTTGTAGCTGAATATGTCGCGTCCTGCAGCGGCATATATTTCTGCCAGCTGGGAAATGGATATTTCCGGTTTTTCAATTCCTATGTTGAAGTAATCGTATCTGCCGTGTACCAGGATTTTAAGATAACCCGCGGCGGCGTCCGCGACATAACAAAAAGTCCGCGTCGGCGTCCCGTCCGAAAAAATGTGAATATCTTTACTCTCCAGGATCGATTTGGCAAAGTCCGCGGGGGCTCTCCTGTCGTTGAGCCGCATCCCCGGCCCGTAATTGTTGAACGGACGGGCGACGCCTATCGGCATCCCATATTTTTGACCGAAGAGCATACACATCGTTTCTCCAAACCGCTTGGATTCGTCATAACACGCTCTCGGTCCCGTTACGGACACATTTCCCCAATAGTCCTCCGATGTCGGCAGATGCTTTTCGTCGGGGTCGCCGTATATCTCGCTGGACGAAAAAAACAAAAATCCCCTCAGATTTTTCTCTTTATAAAAATCCAACAGACGGCGCAGCCCCCAGATATTCGCATCGAGCGTTTCCATCGGGAATTGACGATAGAATGTCGGAGAAGCCACAGACGCCATGTGTATAACGTAATCCACGCTCGGCGCCTCTTGTATGTTTTCGATTCTGTCGGAGATAATGTCGAACTTCATGATACTGAAAAGGGACTCGGTTTCGAAATCTCTTACCCACTCAGGCGATCCCAGCATAAAATTATCGAGGGCAATGACTTTCCTGACTCCTAACTCCCGTCCTTTTTCCTGAAAAAAACGCATGAAATAATAACCCAAAAAACCGCAGGCGCCCGTCAAAAGCAACGAAGAGTTTTCAAGTTTT
>JAISYN010000377.1 GCA_031269915.1 Synergistaceae bacterium | reverse complement strand
TGTAATTCGGGTTGAACTCGTTCGTGTAGACGTCGGACGGCTTGAACTGCCCCTCCTTTATTTCGCCAAGCGCCACGAGATCGTCTATCCAGAGCTGGATCCGTTCGTCGTTTTCAAGTCCGTCATAGCTGTAAAACGCCTTGTCGAAATTCTCGACCTGCTCCCTCGGAACCTTCAGATAATCGGCGTAAATGACAACGGCTTCGTCCTGATGGTCGTTTATCCAAGCCTGGGCCTTGACAATGGCTGTTATGTAACGGCGCACTTTCTCGGGGTCCTTGTCGATGACCTTCTGGGACGTGGACATGTTGTTCCCCGCAAGCCCCCCGAAGGTATCGTAGTCCGAGAACAGGGTCCGCAGCCCGAGCTGCTTGCGGACGACCCCCGACAGCGGCTGATGGATTGTGATGACGTCGACGAGGCCCTGTGAGAGAGCCGCGGCCTGCAGGTTGTCCGTCATTTGAACCATCTGCACCTCCTTCAGGTCCACGCCGCCCGTTTTGAGATACTGGCGCAGGTTCGTGACGGGGCACCCGCCGGTGATGTAGCTCATCGCGATCTTCTTCCCTATCAAGTCCCTCGGCCCCTGTATATCGCTGCTTATGGGGACCATCCACCTCATGTGCGGCTTGTCCTCCGTAGTCACGGACTGGGCAAGAATGACTTTCACCGGGATGCCTCTGGCGATCGCCTGCACCTCGCGGTCCGTGTGGTTGCCCGTGGTGAAATCTATGTCGCCCGTGATCACGGACTGAAGCTGATTGCCGCCTGGTACGCTTCCTATCTCCTCGAGTTCGAGGTTCTGCTCCTCGAAATACCCTTTCACTTTCGCGATGAGCGCCGGGCCGCCGCCCTGTATGGTAGGCAGCTTTATCAAAATGCGCCTCTCGGATACGTCGCCGGCGGGCGAGGCGCCGGCAAAACCGCCCGCCAGAACGAGCATCGCGGCTGCCGCGGCTATGAGAACGCGCAAAACACGACCTGCCAATTTCTTATACATTAAAAATACCTCCTTGATCGATTTCATCTACGCCGCTTCGGGCTTCCACTTTATTACTTTTTTCTCGGCGGCGACCAGCACGTAGTTCCAGACGAGTCCCAGTATGGAGAAGAGCGCTATGATCGAAAACATCTCCGGGATCTGGTATTTGATCTGAAAGTCGTAGATGAGGAAGCCGAGTCCCGCGCTAGCGCCCCACATCTCAGCTATGATGAGAAGCATTATGGACGATGTGGCCCCGAGCCTTATGCCGGTGAAAATATGCGGCAGGGCGGCCGGCAGGATAATTTTTGTCAGAATGCCGAACCTGGATTCGTTCATGGACTTCGCCGCCTTTATGAACAGCGGGTCGACGCTCTTGACGCCGCTGATGGTGCTGAGCAGTATCGGCCAGGACACGCCCCACACGATCATCGACACCTTTGACGTCTCGCCCAGCCCCAGCAGCAGGATGAAAACCGGAACCAGCGCCAAGGTCGAGGTCTGCCTGAACGTCTGAAGTATAGGGCCGAGGAAACGCTCGACGATGGGTATCTCTCCCACCAGGAGCCCCAGCGGAACCGCCGCCGATATCCCGATACCAAGCCCGGCGACGGCCCTGAACAGGCTTATGCGGGAGTGATAGCCCAGCTCTCCCGACGCGGCGAGGCTCCACAGCGAAGTGCATATTTTGGAGAAAGGCGGTATGAATACGCTGTCGATCACGCCTAATCTCGAACAGGCCTCCCACAGCACTAGAAAAGCGACAATGCCGAATATCCCCTTCAAAAACTCAACCGCCCTGCGGCCAGCCAGTCTCAGAAAA
The DNA here is from genome assembly GCA_031269915.1 of Synergistaceae bacterium. GTDB lineage: Bacteria > Synergistota > Synergistia > Synergistales > Synergistaceae > JAIRKI01. Next base: position 705 of record JAISYN010000377.1, on the reverse strand, counting down.
TCGACCCCGGTTCTCGTCCACACGACGGCCGCGGCGGTGAACTTCCGCTCCATGCCCCGGTCGATGTCGCCGAACTGCTGAATAGCGCCTATTTCCGCGCCTGTGACATTCTTGCTCATTTTCATCCTCCGTCTAGTTTCAATAATCGTTTAAATCAGCCAGAGGAGCGAAGTTCGTAAAAACTCAGCTCATGGCGTGTTCCAGCGGACATGACGCACGTGCCCGGCGAGACAGTCTCTTACTTAAAATTAACGCGTACATCGGCGGCAAACAAATCCGCGGCACATTTTCGGCATCAGGAGGACCCCTTTCTCGAGTTCACATATATGTTATTGGGAATTATGGCCTGCTTTTTCATTTTTGCAAGAGAATAGATTTAGGATACCCCATGAAAATATTTACGTATTTCACCGAAAGCCGTCAATAATTGTCAATACCTCTTGACAAAAAAGAATTATATTATAAAACATATATATTTAATATGATTTATGCTCGCCTTCGAGCGGCAATGCGCGGTATACCCGATCGGCCTGAGGCGGGCGAACGATCGAAAATTTTATTTATATATATCAGGAGGCAGGAATTATGAAACAGGACGCAAAACGCATCGCGGCTGGAATATTTTTCACAGCGCTCGGCGCTCTCATCGCGCTGGGGCCTTGGTACCTCTTCGAGATATGCGAACAGGCCGGGCACCACGGGAGC
>JAISYN010000294.1 GCA_031269915.1 Synergistaceae bacterium | reverse complement strand
GCGTTCGAACGAGTTGTTCGCCATATGGCAAAGTCGGGGGTCGGCTACGGGTCGATAAACCATCCTGTCGATCGCGATCCTGTCTGCGGCTACAATGGAATCATAGGCGACGTATGCCCCAGGTGCGGAAGGTCCGAGAACGACGGGGAGGTAAGATTCGAGCGCATCAGGCGGATAACGGGGTATCTCGTCGGCACGGTCGAGCGCTTCAACAACGCGAAACGCGCGGAAGAGCGCGACAGAAAAAAACACGGAGTCTGAGCAGAAAATGCGGGTGAATTCCATAATTCGCGAATCGATAGTAGACGGTCCGGGAATCAGGTACGCGCTGTTCACCCAAGGCTGCGAACACGGATGTCCCCGCTGCCACAACCCGCAAACTCACGATAGGGAAGGCGGCGTTGAGATTGCGATGCGCGATATCATCGCCGATCTAAAAAACGAAGCGAATGAGAACCCGCTCTTGGACGGAGTGACGATCTCGGGAGGAGAACCGTTGCTTCAAGCGGGTTCGTTAGTGCGGTTTGCCGACGCCGCCCTGTCTATGGGGCTTGGAATATGGCTCTATACCGGCTTCACGATTGAGGAGATTTCCTCAAGAGGCAATCCGGATGAGTTGTCGCTTGTGGAAAGAGCGGACGTACTGGTGGACGGCAGGTTCGAGTTCGGAAAGAGGACCTTGGAATCACGATTTGTCGGCAGCACGAATCAAAAAATAATAGAACGCCCCAAATTATACATTCATGGGCCGCACAAAAATCCGCGCTGACTTATCGAAGCGCCATTGGCGCGTCATACCGATTCGAAATCAAAGGCATGACTGGTCATCCACATTAAAAACAGCTTTATGAGGATACATCAGACGAACAGATCTCGTTCCCCATTTTTGATCCTGCCTATGTTGTTTTTCGTAAGGTCTCTCATTCTATCGTTCGCTATCTTCGGAATATTCTTGTCTATCAATTCGCCGGCCTGCGTCCTGAACGAGTCGTCCCCGTAATCCATCATGTACTCGCAAAGCGTCATCAACGCGTTGGGCAGACAGACGTTCTTTATGTTGCCGGACTTCGCGAGCGACATGAACCTGTCCCCGGTACGGCCCTTGCGGTAGCACGCGGTGCAGAAGCTGGGCACGAACTGTTCGTCCATCAGCCAGCGCAGCACGTCGATCGCCGGTCTGCTGTCGGCAAGTACGAACTGCTCGCCGCCGCCCTCGCGTATCGAATAGCCCCCGACCTCTACGCTCGATCCGCCGCTTATCTGAGATACGCCGAGCCTTATGAGTTCTTTGCGCATCTCCGGCGATTCCCGTGTGGAAATTATCATCCCCGTGTACGGAACGGCTATTCTGATGGCGGCGACGACCCGCTTGAAGTCGCCGTCCGCCAGAACTTCATAGGCCGACATATCCATGCCCTGCGCCGGACAGAGACGCGGCATCGATATCGTGTGAAATCCCGCGCCGTATGTCTCGTCGAGGTGACGGTTGTGCAGCATCAGTCCCAATACTTCAAAACGCCAGTCATGCAGCCCAAAGAGAACGCCCCCGCCCACGTCGTCTATACCGGAGCGCATAGCGCGGTCGAAAGCGGCGAGGTGATAGCCGAAATCCCTTTTAGGCCCTCTTTCGTGAAGTTTGACGTAAGCGTCCTCGTTGTACGTCTCCTGGAAGAGGATATACGTGCCTATTCCGACGTCGTGGAGTTTTTTGTAGTTTTCGGGCGTAGTGGCCGCTATGTTGACGTTGACGCGTCTTATCTCCCCCGAACCGGCCTTCATCGCATATATCGTCCCGATGGCGTCGAGGATATAGTCTATCGGACAGTTGACCGGGTCCTCTCCGGCTTCCAGGGCAAGCCGTTTGTGCCCCATCCGTTCCAATATTTCGGCCTCGGTTCTTATCTCGTCCATCGTAAGACGCCTGCGATTAAATTTATTGTCGCAACTGTAGCCGCAGTAATGGCATTTGTTCACGCAATAGTCGCTGACATACAGCGGCGCGAACATGACGACGCGCTCGCCGTAGATCTCCTCTTTGATTTTTCCCGCTACCCTGAACATCCGTTCGATATGCCTCGGAGAGTCCGTCACGAGGAGCGCCGCCACATCCTCCGGGGACAGCCCCTTGAGCGTTTCCGCGCGATCCAGTATCCAGTCAAGCTCCGAATCGCTCTTATCGCGCGCGTCCGACAGAATATTCTCAACTTCAGCCGCGTTTATGGTCATGTCCATGATTTCAGCCCCCTTAAAACGATCTTTTTGAGATAGCGCTTTTCACCTGAACTCCCGCAATCTGCCCCAGACGTCCGGTGAACGCGTTGATAACATCCACCTCGCCCATGACGACTATGGATATCACCGCTATGCCCTCCGGGAACGGAGTCCCGGAACGGCCTCTGACGATTGATTTATACGACGACACCACGGAGTTGAACTCCCTCTGCGCTCTTTCGGGATCATCAATTATCGCCCCGATGAAGGCTATTTTCCTGTCTTCCACGCAATCACCCCACAGAAATAAAAAAATCGCGCCTCACGAGCGCGAAAATTCATCGATCACCAAATAAACCCGATGACCCGCTATGACATTTCGCCTCGTTTCCGAAGAAAATCTCCGGCCTGCGAGGACCAATTTTTTCGAACACCACGAACCGCAAGAAACCGCGCCCTTACGCATTCTCAGCGCCTCATGGCTGAATCATAGTATCACAGATACAGCGAAAAAACAACGTAGATTACGGAAGCAGACCCCTTATGCAGGAACCCTCCCCTTTGTACGAAATTATTTTAAGCCGCCCGCCTATCAATGTCATGCGTTCCTCCATGTTGGAGAGTCCCCTGTGTCCCTCGGATCTCAGATCGGCGGTGTCTCCCTCTTTGATCTCGAACCCGTGGCCGTCGTCCTGAACTGTCAGCTCTATGCCGTCATCGTCGTTTTTCTTGATGTCGATCCAGATATTCCGGGCCTCGCCATGACGAACCGAGTTAGTGACCGCCTCCTGAACAACACGAAAAAAGGCGAGTGTGACCGCATCCGGCAGTTCCAGAGTCTCATCGATCCCCAAAAATATTCTTACCCCGTATTGGCGGGACTGGCGTTCGGTGAGTTCGGTGAGAGCCTGGGAGAGGCCCAATTCCAGCCACGGCGGGTTCAGAAAATCACAGAGGGCGCGCATCTCTTTTACGGTGACTATGGCTATCTTCTCGGCGAGTTCCAGTTCCATTTTCGCGTCTTCCTCGCTGCCGCCGGCGGTCCTCGCCAAGCGAATGCGCTGAATAAGGGCCGTCACGTCCTGAAGAGGCCCGTCGTGGATGTCGCGCGAAATTTTTGTGCGCTCATCCTCCTGCGCGGTGACCAGGTCGTTCATGTATCTCCTGTTTGCGAGTATGGTCTTCCTCGCGTCGCGGGAAACGCGGACGAGCGTTTCGTACATTCGCCCGACCTCCAGCGCCACAGGGCCAGGCATATTGCCGTCGAGTTCCTCCAAACCCCAGCGGAGCGACGACACTTTTTTCTCCATGCGATCTATCGGCAATACCACAGCCCGCCATAAATTCGTCACCGATAACACTCCCCAGAGCGATATCAGCATTATGAGAAACGGCCAAAAAAACAACGACGTAGCGGTCGTTCCGGTCATGTCCATCCACGATATGGCCCCGGCGACACAAAACGTTCCGTCCGAGGACGGATATCTGGCTATTGTGAAACGCTCGTTTCCCGACGTCATCTCGTCCGCGTAGCCGAGCGGAATTTGAGACCACATTTCCTCGACGACTTTTCTAAGTTTTTCGGAGCCGTAAATGAAATCCCCGGTATCGGTAAGGACGGCCAAATATGTGGGGAAACGCCTGAACGTCACCAGGTATCCGATATCCGAATAAGCGCCGATATCCTGACCGTCATATACGCCGATATTCTGGCCTAATGAGCTGCCGCTTAATTGCCGCACGAAATTTTCCGTGACGTGTTCCACATACAGCCTGGTAAAGGTCTCTATATTTCTTTGTGAGTTTATGATATCCGCCATTGTGAACAGCAGAATTCCTATCGGCGGCAGCAGAACCGATAGAACGATATAAAAGAGCCGGTCTCTGAACTTCAAGAGTCACTCTCCTTCATAACCGCCTCAGGCTGGCATACAATGAGACCTTGGGAAACGCTGATTCATTCGCTTAAACGACGTTCTGCCGTTTAGAAACGCGGGCGCCGCAAGGATATAAATCTTTACCCTTTAGATCCCTAACTATAAATCAGCCTTCCTTGCGCTAGTCGCTAATCCAAAAGTTCTTCCAGCATCACCACTCCGTATTTCAGCGCAAGCAGCATCGACTCAGTCTTATTGCGCGCGCCCAACTTGTCGTAAATGGAAGCCAAATGCGTCTGCACGGTTCGTTCGCTTATAAAGAGCTTGGAGGCTATCTCCTTGCCGGAGAGCCCCTTTGCCGCCAAGAGCAGCACCTCCCGCTCACGCGCCGAAATAGGCTCAGGAGAAAGGCGCTCTTCTTCCTCCACAGTGCTCGCGACCTCGCTGTCGAGATACAAGCCGCCGCGGGCAACTATGCGTATGGCCCGTGACAGAGTGTCCGCCGGCGAGGATTTGAGTACGTAACCGCGGGCGCCTGCCCTGAGGGACGACAGAACATACTGCTGCGCGTCATAACTCGTCAGCATCAGGCAAATTACCGGAAGCCCCTCATTTTTAATTTTGCGCGTTATGGAAACGCCATCAAGCCCAGGCATACGGATATCGAGAAGCGCCACCTGCGGCTTCAGTTCTCTGATACCCTCCATCGCGGTTTCCCCGTCCGAATATTCCCCGATTACTTCCAAGTCGCTTTCCTTGGCGAGGTACGCCATGAGCCCCGCCCGCGTCAGTGGATGATCATCCGCCAGAATTAAACTGATAGACATTAAAACACCTCCAGATAACTTGATTTTTTCTGCAAAAAGTCACATTATCTTGCAGGCTTTGCGCGTCCATGACATCAGCAGTACAACGTAATTGTCTACACGATACCCAAACCGATTTCACGCTCGACAGGGCGCAGAGATTCTATCGTATTTTCGATGAGCCATTCGAGGGATTCCCCCATGAGGGCGACGCCCTTTTCTATAACCTCGCGGTTCACTCCCCGAGCGAAAGCCTTGTCCTTCCATTTCTTCCTCACCGACTTCACCTCGAGACCGGAGAGCGATTTGCCCGGGCGGACGAGCGCGACAGCCGTGACAAAACCGGTGAGTTCGTCGACGGCGTAGAGCGTTTTTTCCATGCGGCTTACGGGTTTTACGCCCGAAAACTCCCACCCGTGAGCCAGTTCGGCCCGTACTATCTCGTCCTCGTAACCGGCTTTTTCGAGAATTTCCCCGCCCTTGACAGGATGCCCGCCCTCCACCGACTGAGTGCTCTCCCAGTCTATGTCGTGCAGCAATCCCGCCCGCGCCCATAGTTCCTCGTCCTCGCCGTAGAGCCTGGCGAAATGCCTCATGGCGGCTTCTACCGCCAACGCGTGCCGCAAGTACATTTCGTTCTCGTTGTGTTCCTTGAAAAACGCCAGCGATTCGTCACGAGTGAATTTCATGTTTACCAACCTCCGAAATAAAAATCAGGCGCCCGCGCCCCGCAATATCCTCCGTACCTCGTCCGTCTCACTGAAAATATCCGAGATTATGCCGGCCTCCGCCCGCAGATCGGCGGACAGCGCGTCGGGATATGGGCGCATGAATACGATTCGTTTGCACCCGGCGTTTATCAGCAATTTGCTGCATATCGAACATGGTTCGTGAGTGCAATACAGCGTACATCCGGCGATTGCCGTCCCCGACGCCGCGGCCTGCGCTATGGCGTTCATCTCCGCGTGCGACGCGCGGCACATTTCGTGCCTCTCGCCCGACGGTATGCCCAACCGCTGGCGGAGACAGCCTATCTCATCGCAGTGTCTCGTGCCCGCCGGCGAACCGTTGTAACCTGTGGCGAGAATCCGGTTGCCGGACACTATCACGGCCCCGACCTGCCGCCTGACGCACGTGCTCCTGGTCGCGGCCATCATCGCCATGGCGAGAAAATACGCCTCCCAACCCGGCCTTTTGGACGAAGAGCCGTCAGATGTCAAGGTTGCGTACTTCTCTCGCGTGATTCTCTATGAACTCGCGCCTGGGTTCCACGGCGTCGCCCATCAGTATGCCGAAAAGCTCGTCAGCCAGTATAGCGTCTTCCACCCTCACTCTCAGGATTATTCTGTTGCCCGGATCCATTGTCGTCTCCCAGAGCTGGCCGGGATTCATTTCGCCGAGTCCCTTGTATCTCTGTATGTTGACGCGCTTCGGGTCTTTTCCCGCGGTGAGTTCTTTCAGATCTTTCACCGAATAGCAGTAGGAGACGGCTTTGCCCTCCTGAACACGAAAGAGCGGCGGCTGAGCCACATAAAGGTGTCCGTTTTCTATTATCTGAGGCATATAGCGGTAGAACAGCGTCAAAAGGAGCGTCCTTATATGCGCTCCGTCCACGTCCGCGTCCGCCATCAGAAAAATCTTGTGATAGCGGAGCCTGGACGGATTGTACGAGTCGCCTATACCGCAGCCGAGAACCTGCACGATGCTTCGGACGACGTCGTTTGAAAGTATTTTGTCCAGCCGGGCCTTTTCGACGTTGAGTATTTTCCCCCTAAGCGGCAATATGGCCTGAAAACTCCTGTCACGGCCTTGTTTGGCGCTGCCGCCCGCGCTGTCTCCCTCCACTATGTAGAGTTCGCTCTCGGCCGGGTCTCGATTGGAACAGTCGGCGAGCTTTCCCGGCAGATCCAGCTTGTTCATCGGGTTGCCCCTGTGCACGAGGTCGCGGGCCTTGCGCGCGGCCTCCCGCGCCTGACGGGCTTTTATGGCTTTGTCGCATATCGGTTTGAGCATCTCGGGCGTTTCTTCCAGCGCTATCTTCATGCCCTCGTAAACGATGGAATCCACAATGCCCTTGACGTCGCCGTTCCCGAGTTTTGTCTTTGTCTGTCCCTCGAACTGCGGTTCCAGCAATTTTATGGATATGACCGCGGTGAGCCCCTCTTTGAGATCCTCGCCCGTGAAGTTGGGATCTTTTTCGCGCAGCAATTTGGCCCGCCTCGCTTCGTCGTTGATGGCGCGGGTGAGCGCGGTGCGGAAACCCGATACGTGAGTGCCTCCTTCAATGGTGTTTATGAGATTGGCGAACGCGAAAACGCGCTCTATGAAGGTATCGTTGTACTGAAGAGCGACTTCGACCGTAGTGCTCTCCTTAGAGCCGCTTATGTAAAGCGGAGGCTTGAAAGCCGTCTCCTTGCCGCGGTTGAGGTATTCCACAAAAGAACGTATGCCGCCCTCGTAATGGTATGTCCTCGGACGTTCGCCATCAATTTCCGCTCTGCGATCCTCGAAAGTTATGGTGACGCCTGGGTTCAAGAACGCCAGCTCGCGCAGACGGCCTTTCAGTATATCGGCGGAATACTCCATGTCCGAAAATATCTCGTCGTCGGCCATGAAACGAACCTCCGTGCCCCGCCCGTCAGAATCGCAGACTCGCACGAGCCCCGTCGTCGGAACGCCGCGTTCATACCTCTGGGTATATTTTCCTCCGTCGCGCTCGATATTGAGTTCAAGCCATCTGGACAGCGCGTTCACGACAGACACGCCGACGCCGTGAAGCCCGCCGGATACCTGATAAGCCCCCTTGTCGAACTTTCCTCCGGCGTGAAGGACGGTCATGACGACCTCCGCGGCCGATTTGCCCATGCCCTCGTGATATTCGGTCGGTATACCGCGCCCGTTGTCTTTTACAGACACGCTGCCGTCGGGGTGCATCACCACGTCCACCTTGTCGCAGAATCCGGCGAGCGCCTCGTCTATGGCGTTGTCAACCACCTCGTAAACGAGATGATGCAGCCCGCGGGAACTTTGATCTCCTATATACATTCCGGGGCGTTTCCTGACAGCTTCCAGACCTTCGAGAACCTGAATATCCTTCGCGCCGTATTCGGCGCTTCCCGCCGACGCCCCAGTCTGGGCTTCTCTGATATCGTCCTCCATATTCTAATGTTTCTCCTTCCATCCGCCCTCGAGCGATTTTTTTACGTCCTGCCCGCCGGAGAACCCGCTGTTTCGCGCGCGAAGCGCCCGAGGCGTAAAACCCGACTCCGCGGCGGAATTATCGGAGAGCAAAATTTTCGTCCTGCCGCCCTCCCTTACGAGCGCGACGACCCTGTCCATCAAAATCACGCCGCCGTATTCCAAAAACATAAACAAGAGAATGCCTCCCTGTTATATAATGTCTCATTATATCAGAATCACAGGAGGACAAACTCATGAGTGAATGGAGAAACCGCAGGGCGGGAGCGCTGATGCACATATCCAGCCTCCCGGGACGTTACGGCACTGGCGATCTGGGAGAGAGCGCCGCCAGCTTCGCGCGCATACTGTCGAACGCGGGGATATCCGCGTGGCAGATGCTTCCGCTCGTCCCCACGAGCGGAGTGTTCTCGCACTCTCCTTACAGCAGCGAGTCCGCTTTCGCGGGCAATATCATGTACATATCTCCGGACAAACTGGCCGAATCGGGGCTTGTGAGCGCAGCGGAACTCGAAAAATTCACCGCGTCCGGCAAGACCGATTTCGACCTGGCTCAGCGCTCAAAACATGAAATTTTGAAAATCTGCTATAAAAATTTCCGACAAGACGAAGCGTACAAGACGAAATTCCGCGAAATGTCCGATAAATTCTGGGATTTCTGCGCCGCGGAAGCGTACTGGCTCGAGGATTACGCGCTGTTTTCGACGCTCAAGGAAATCGAAGGCCTCGCCTGGAACAAGTGGAGAACCGAATACCGAACTCGCGACTGGAACGCCCTCGACTCGTTGAAACGCACGGATGAGATATCACGGGCGCTGGACGAACGCCGTTTCGAACAGTTTTTATTCTTCAGCCAACTGGAAGAACTGCGCGGGCTGTGCCGCGAATCGAATATCATCCTGATAGGAGATCTGCCGATTTACGTCGCCTACGACAGCGCGGACGTGTGGGGACGCCAGGATCTGTTCGAACTCGACGCCGATGGAAATCCGACGTCGGTCGCCGGCGTTCCTCCGGACTACTTCAGCCGCACCGGGCAGAGGTGGGGAAACCCGATATACAAATGGGACAGAATGCGCGGCGACGGCTATCAATGGTGGATGGAACGCTTCCGTCACGCGCTGCGGCAGGCCGATCTGGTGCGCATAGACCATTTCAGGGGGCTCCTGCAATACTGGGATATACCGGCATCGGAGCCGACAGCCGAAAATGGATGCTGGAAACCGGGACCCGGCGAAGATCTGTTCAATGCCATGCGGCGCAGGTTCTCCGACAGCGAGGGGAGGCTGCCATTCATCGCGGAGGATCTGGGCGTCCGCACCGACGACGTTGCGCGCGCGATGGAGGATTTCGGCATACCCGGAATGAAAGTCCTTCAATTCGCGTTCGGAGACGGAATGCCCGACAACCCCTATATTCCTCACAACCACAGGCGCAACTGCGTCGTTTACGCCGGCACTCACGACAACAACACGGCGGCTGGGTGGTGGATGGAAGACGCGACCGATAACGAGAGGAAGAATTTCAAAAAATATATGGCGATCAGCGAACCAAACCCGGAGGCGGCGGCCGACGCGATGCTCCGCGCAACGCTCTCCAGCACCGCCGACCTCGCAGTGATAACGATTCAGGATATCCTGCGGCTCGGAGCGGAGGCCAGAATGAACACTCCGTCGACCGTAAAAGGCAACTGGCTGTGGAGGCTCGAAGATTTTGACTCCCTGGAAGACGGGATGAAACGCATCGCTTCTTTGAACGAACTGTTCGGGCGAAGCCATCCAACAAGGAATAACGGAGCTGGAGAGGACGGGCTCCCTTAAATTAAAATTATTTTAAAACCTGCGTATTTTACGTATTTTTTTTCCCGCCAAAATAGGTACTATTGTGTTGGGTAAGTCATTAAAATTTACGGATACGAACAAGGGAAGGGGAAATCTATTGTGGGCTTTTACATTCCTTACGGAGAACTCTCCGCGAAAGCAAAGGCGGCGGACAGCGCCATCACCAGTCTCATGGAGGAGCTGGAGGCCGTCAACTTCTACAATCAGAGGGCGGACGTCGCGGCGGACAACACCATTAAAGAGGTGCTGATCCACAACCGCAACGAGGAGATTGAACACGCGGTAATGCTTTTCGAGTGGCTGCGGCGCAATATCGACAAGTTCGACGAGGATATGCGCACGTATCTGTTTCAGAAGGCGCCGATAACCGAAATCGAGGAATCCGCGACCGGAGGCGCTTCTTCGGGAGGGACTTCCCCGGCGGTCTCGCTTGGGATAGGCTCGCTGCGCAAATAACGCGCGTTTCGACGGCATTTTTACATCATTGAACAGGAGGATTGAAATGGATATGTTTGGACGCGATCTGGCGCCAGTAAGCAATTCCGCATTGGAGGAAATAGACGCGCAGGCCGCGCGGACCCTCCGCGCAAATCTCGCGGCGAGAAAATTCGCCGACGTCAAGGGGCCCTATGGCTGGGCATACTCTGGAGTCGCCTCCGGAACGCTGGACTCCATCCAGAAGGACGGCGACGTCGGGTTCGGGATACGTCATATCACCCCGCTCGTCGAGACGAGAGTGGAATTCGGCTTGAGCGCTATCGGGATACACAACATCGACAGGGGCTGCGCGAACCCGGACCTCATCGCCGTCGAAAAAGCGGCGGCGGCGGCGGCGGCGTTCGAAGACAAAGCCGTGTTCGAGGGATTTGCCAAGGCCGGCATAAAGGGCCTCAAAGACGGAAGCGAAAACACGGCGCTGGAACTGACGCCGGATGATCCGGGCGCTTTTCTCAAAGAAATTATATACGCGACCGACAGGTCAAAGACGGAATACTCCATCTCCGGACCATTCGCCCTCGTCGGCGGTAAAGCCCTCCGCGGCGCGCTCGCCGCGCTGGTTGGAAACCGCTCTATTTTAGATCTGCTCAAAAAATCGGCCGATATCGACGAATTCATCTACGCGCCGAACGCGCCCGAAGAGTACCTGGTTTCCAAACGCGGCGGGGATTTCGAGATAACGCTCGGCGGAGACTTTGTGATAGGCTATCATTCGAGGCTCGGCGACACGCTCAACTTCTATCTGGCGGAATCTTTCTCCTTCCGCGTTCTGGAGCCGAGGGCTTATACTCCGCTCAAACTGAGGTAACATAACTCCCTGACAAACTCAATCGGGTAGGAGGCCGTTCATTAATTGGACGGCCGTCCTCCCACACCACCGTACGTACGGACCCGTATACGGCGGTTCAATAGCTTGAGTGCAGTGCCTCGTATCTCTTGGAGAAG
>JAISYN010000281.1 GCA_031269915.1 Synergistaceae bacterium | reverse complement strand
GTCGCTACTGTTTGCAGATGTGTGATGATTATGCGTTATCCGAGATAATTTCGTGTAAGTGTCAGTAATTAAGCCAAGATGCGAACTTCATCTCGGTTTTTATATAATCTGGGATTACCTACGAGCCAGTCTGCGTAAAGCCGCGCCCGCCCAGCCATGTACTCGCCCCTGTAATGCTCATTGTCCTTTATCGCGTCCAACGCGCGCCGTATCGCGCCGGGATTCATGTCGTTTATCCGCAGCCGCTCAGTTTTGCCCCGCCACCCGCAGTAATCGAGGATTTCATTGATAAGCAGCGTTCCCTCGCGATCCGCGTCTCCGACGTTGACCACGGTATCCGCTTCCTTCAGGAACTTGCGTATCCCGCTCAAAAGCCCCTTTGTCCGGGGTATCTCCTTCAATTTCCACTGTTCCGGCACGTACAGAAGCGTGTCCCGGCTCCAGCGCTTATACCGCTCGTCGTAATCCTCCGGCTCGAACAGTTCAAGCAAATGCCCCGAGGCCCAGGCGACGACATCGCCGCCGCGCCGGATACAGTCATCGCCTTTTGTTTTTTCGCCCGGCAGGACATCCGCCAGGGCGCGCGCTAATGATGCCTTCTCGCATATATACAATTTCATATTTTCAGCCTCTTTCCGGTTGTACCCTGTATTCAGCCGCATTAAACGGCTCATTCGTCACATGGCGGGAATTACCCGCCAAAGGAGTGTGCAAATATATTGAAGAAAAAAATTTACAAGTTGCTTATCCTGTTCTCGCTTCTCTGCGCCGCGACATCCGCGCTTTTGTCGTTCCATAACGCCGGATTCCGCGTGAACCGTTCGGCATCCCTGCCCGGCGTCCTCTACCGGGCGACGCCCCTCTATGAAAACGAGCCGGTATTCCGGGGAGATATCGTCCTCATAGACCTCTCGAAAATCTCCAATCCCGTGATATCGCGCGGCGTAGAGCGCGGATACGTGAACATGAGGGAACCCATGCTGAAACGTATCGGCGCAACGCCAGGAGATTCCGTGACGCTTGAGAGCGATCTCCTGTGCGTCAAAGGCGTTGTTTCAAGAGCCGTCGTAGCCCCGTTCGATTCTTACGGCGGCCCGCTCTCCGCGTGGCCCACGCCGATAACCCTTAAACCCGGCCAATACTGGCTAGTCTCCGACCCCGAACGCGGTTTCGACAGCCGGTATTTCGGGCCTGTAGACAGGAAGGCGTTCACGCACAGGGCGAAGCCCGTATTCTGACGGTCAGAAGTAAGGGAACGGGAACACGACATCCTTCTGGACGAAAATCCCCATCTTCTTACCAGGCCGGATCGTTATCGTCGGCTGAATATCAGCGGCCCTGTTCATCAGCTTCGTCCCCATGTCGAGAATGGAACCCGCCGCGCTCTCGGCGGCAACGTCGCGGGGGCTCTTGTTGTCGCTGTTGCCGCCCGAATCGCTGTCGTACACTATTTCAGCTCCAGCCACGAACACGGAGGCCAGAAGCGCGGACTTCAACATCGTCCCCCAATGCTCGTTGACCTTCCCCGAAAGCCCCGAGTATCCCGCCTGGTCTATGCCCGGACTGCCAGCGATATTGAGCGTCGTGCCGTTTGGGAAAATAAGCCTGTTCCAGACGAGCATGACGCGCCTCTGCCCGAAACTCACCCGGCTGTCGTAAACGCCTATGATCCTCGTGCCCTTTGGTATGAGAATGAATTTGCCTGTCGCCGTGTCCCATACGTTCTCCGAGACCTGGGCCAATACGTTGCCGGGAAGGTCTGAATTTATCCCGCTTATCAATACCCCCGGTATTATCGTCCCCGCTTTCAGTTCATACGGGAACCGCTGAGGCTCAGGCAGGCTGTCCGAATATCCCTGCGGCGTCATCGAGCCGCCGCCGCTAGTCCCGCGCAGGAAATTTTGCTTGTTCAACTGCCCGTTCGGGTCTGGAGCTTGTCCCTGCTGTTGTATGAGCGCGGCCATCGTCTCGGAATCCATCACTCGCGGCGTCTGTTCCATCACCGGGCCGCCTTGCGCCTGAACGTTATTTCCGGCGTTCTTTTCGTTTGCGCCTTCGCCCGAATCGAGCTTGAAATCCTCGACCACCGGCTTCGCCACAAGGGCCTGCATTTTGAGCGTTCTCAAAGTATTGGCGGCCTGAGCGTCGGCGTTGTTCGAGTAGTACCGGGGCAGGGCCGGAGTCATACGTGCCGGGGCCTTTTCCCGCGTTCCCTCTATCACTATCCGTTGCGTCCTGTCACGAGGCTCATTCGCGGGAGCGGAGACCTGCGCGGGCTTCCTGTCGAGCCTCATCGCCGCGGCGAGTTCCTGAAATTCCGCCGCGCTCGGCGCCCGGTAGTTCTTCTCGGGAACGTCGCCGGAATCGCCGCCGCGCGTGAAATCCGCCTGCATGACAACGGCGAAGAAAATCCCGGCGAGCGCGGCGATGAAAGCGAAGATCACGCGCTTGCTGAAAAACCTGGTCTTCTTGGCGCTTCTTTCGACCTTCGGCCCATTCCCCGCCGTAGTTTCATGCGCGTTTCCGACAGCCATTTTCAATTGCCCCCTTCCGTTAGAGGCAGTGGCGGCGTCCGGCGTCCGGCAGAAACCAGATACCCGGTTTGAACAGCCGCGCCCAAATATCCCCGCCCGCCGCCAGGAGTCCCGTAAACCGCGATCCGGCACAGCTCAAACCCCGCCATAATAAGAAACGCGCTGAGGCAGAGCAGGCACGCCAGCCATATAATTCTGGCCCTTGAATATTCGGCGAAGGATTTACCCCGGCGCCGTATGTAACGCCCACGCCATTCGCTCCAGCGGAATCTGGAGACGGAATGTTCAATGCCGCTGAAAACCGTCGCTGCCCTATTAAATGTGCCTTTACGCGCTTCTGTCACGTTGCCGTCCATGCCGTTCATCCTCCCGTCCCAGCCCTTTGCCGCTCTGCGCGGCTAATTCTTCCCCAAATGCGACCCAGCCAAGGGCAGCGGCCATAAGTAGCAGGCCGCCGAAGAAGGCGCAGTCCCACAAACCCAAGCCTGTTGCGGAATCCCTGTAAAAACCAAAGGATTTCAACACCCACGGCGTCATAAGAAGCATCCCGATCAGCAGCGCTGCGCTCACGGCCATTCGTTCGTTCTTTTCTTTGCCCGCGCGCTCGCTGAAATTCGCCTTGGCGTTCCTGAAACGCGGGTAATTTTTCGATCTTCTCATTCCCTATATCCCTCGTTTCAGCCGCGTGATAACAACCCTGTCCTGACGCGACCCCGTGCCCACGATTAACGCGGCCTTGTCGAACACCCGATCCACGATGTACATGTCCACGCTCGCCCTGTAATTCACGAGAACCTCCTTCTTATGCTCGAACACGACGAGAACGGGAGCCTCCACGCTCTGCCTCGCGCTGCCCTTTTTGAACTGGATATAGGTCTTTACCCCGTCGTCCCAGACCCGTATGGGCTTCCACCGGAGCGAATCGCTCCCCCGTATCTCGTACTCCAGGTGCAAATCCTCGGGGGATATCGCGTAACCGGAGGCGAGAGCGACGCTGCTTTCTCTCTCCTTCTTCTTGTCCGCGAGAAAAACGTCCCATTCTTTCAGCGAATCGGCGGGATACGAAAACGACACGGAGGGCATGAAATCCGTCGCGCTCGACATGAGGTCGAGCTGGTACGTCCGTCTGTCCGTATTGACCACGAGATTCGTCGATATGTCGGCCATGAGCGGCTTTATGAGTACATGCACCTGCAAGCTGACCCCGGAGCCGGATACACTCGGGGCGAACGTCCAGCGGACGGGATCGCCTGGGTGCAGGCCCGTCACGTTCTCGCCCGGCTGCAAGATGACATCGGTGACGTACATGGGGCGGCAGACTATTTTAGGCGTGTAGCTGGAATAAGCGACGACCACTGAGCCGGATACGCCGGTAGAGGGCGGCACGGCGCCTTTCGCCTCGTGAAACTCTTTTACGAGGGCGAGGGCCTTTTCGTCAATCTCACGCAGGTTCAAATCCTCGACGATATCGGCCCACTGCCGCGCGCGGCGTTCTTCCTCGTATTCGCGCTCCGTTATCTCCCGGACGTTCGGGCCTTGGCCATACAGATTGTTTTCAGCCGGATCGGAATCGTCCTCAAATTCCGCTTCGGTCTCAGCATTGGCGTGAAGCCTGCCCTCTCCGTAACGCACGGCGTTCTCGTACTGTTCGGCGTATTTCTCGGGATAGCCAAGCTCTACTTTCTGTCCCCCGGCTTCGTCGGCCATGAGGATAAGGTCTGCGATATCCACGGAGATGAGTTTCCCGCCGTACTCTATTTCTACCATTTCAGCCTCGGGTTCGGCTTTGGCTTCCTCAACCGGGCTCGCGGCGGCGGCCCTGAAATCCCCCGAAACGGCGTCCCAGGTCTCGGAGCACTCCCCGGACGCGGGGAAAAGCGCCGCGTGACACAGCGCGAACACTGACACAAACAAAAATCCCAAAACTGTTCTTTTCATTCGTATGACCTCCTTAATATTCATTCAGACTCACGTCCGCTAAAAATTCCTTCCGCAAAACCTGTTTACGAAATAGACCTGACCGCGCCCAGTGACCTTCGGCGTCCTCTTGACGTCGATGCCGCCGTCCGAGCGGTTTATCGTGATTTCCTTTATCTCGAAAAGGCCAAGTTCCATAGCGCGCTACGTCGGCATGTTCCGGCTGCTGCCGTCTTTCATGAGGTATCCTCTTTCCCTCAGAATCTCGAACAGCCGGTTCTGCCCGACCTCCACGCCGTTCTGCCGCAGCAGCTTCGCGAGTTCCCCGACGAGTATCGAGGTATGGCTCGCCGACACCGAATCGGCGAATAAGACTTTCGGGCGGTCGGCGCTGATTTTCGCCGTAAGCGCCCTTGCCTTCTCCTGTTCCATTTTCAGCGTCCGAGCGAGGCCGATTATCGTGTCGGGGTCGGTCAGTATTTCCTCTATCTTTTTAGGCGTCATGTACGCGCCGTGTCTGCGGATGGAGGGCAGTATCTCCCCGGCTATATGTTTCTGGAAGGCGAGGGCTTTCGGTTTGTCCGAGCGGGCGAGGTAAAAATACAAGCCCTGCTCCGTCAAAGCCCACATCTCCTGATTCGAGGAGGGGGTATAAACGGATAATACCCCCCTCCATTCTTCGGGCACATGCTTTAT
>JAISYN010000209.1 GCA_031269915.1 Synergistaceae bacterium | reverse complement strand
CGCGTGCGGAAATTCGGCCCGCGCTATCGCGCCGTTTATACGTCGGCCAGATTCACCTTCATTATGCCGCGGTGCTTGCCTCCTAGTTCGCGCTCCAGTTCGAACGGCTCTCCTGCCAGGACCGGATACCCGTCCAGGAAATTGTCGATTCTGCGCACTTCATCGTCCGTGAGATCGCAGGAGAATATCTTCTTATTAGATTCGACGTGCCGGCTGCTGCGAGTACCTATTATCACGGCGGCTACCGCGGCTTTTCGCAGAACGTAGCCCGACGCGACGTTCGAAAGCGAGCAGCCCTTGGACTCCCCGATCTCCTTCATCATGGCAAGGAGCTTCTGATATCCGTCCCAGCCCAAAGAGTCCTCTATCACCAGGCTGTATTTGACAAGCGAGCGGTTATCCAGCTCCTTCGGGCCCGCTGGTTTCGGCGAGCCAAGCCACTTCTCCGCGAGAAAACCGCCCGCCAGCGACCCGTAGCAGATGAGCTTAACTCCGCGCTTCAGGCAGAGATCGGCCATTTTCCTCTCCGGTCTGCGGTCCAGAACCGAATACTGTATCTGGTTGCTCGCCACCGGTATACCCGCGTCCAATAATTCTTCCAGGTGATCGGTGTCGTAGTTGGTCGTCGCTATGTTCGCGATGAGCCCTTTATTTTTGAGCGTCACCAGATGAGAGGCGGTCTCCACGTATCCCGGGACTCCGTAGTCCCACCAGTGGAACTGCACCAGGTCGAGGCGCTCTTTCCGCAGGCGTTTCAGGCTGCGGGTCACGATCCGTTCCACGTACGCGTAGTCCACAGATGCGAGCGCGTCCATGTCCGGGACGAACTTAGTGTGGACGCGGATATCGTCCCTGCCCGTGATCTTTTTGCGTTCCTCTGTTACCTCGCCGATAAAATTCTCCACGCCGGTGTAGATGTCGGCGCAGTCGAACGTGTCAAACCCTTCGTCCACAAGGCTGAGGAACGCTTTTTTCGCGTCGTCCATATCCAGCGGACCCTTTAGCGCATGTCCGTCAGAAAGCTGCCAGCCCCCGCTTATCACCCTGCTGATCGAGTATCCTTCCGTCAGTTCAAACCGTCTTTCCACCGTCATCACCACTCCTTCACTATTTTTAAACCGATTAAATATCTTTTTTAATCAGCGGTTCCGCAGTACATTCCCCGTGGAAGAACTTTCGTCTGCCCAGGCGCGAGATTTTGAACAGCCCGCCGCAGTTTGGATCGGGGCAGGCGATGAGCGCGTCCGTGGTCATCCAGTCGTTCGGGTCGCTGCCGCGCTGCTTTGCCGGCAAGAGCGGCAGCAGAGCAGAAAGCGCGTACATCGAGAACGACGTGTCCCTGGCGAATATCAGGTTCTCGCCGCGCACCTCGAAAAAGTCCCCGACGCGATGGGAACAGACCATCGGGAAACGCGGCTCCGCCACCTCCACCCTGAGGTCATAGAGCCAGAAGGAGTCGTCACCACTATTTTCTTTACACTCCGCGGACATATCGAAAACCTCCCGTATATGATGTAAGGCGCTGATAAAACCATAAAAAATTATGAAATAACTCCGATAAATCTTTTTTTGTTCTGTAATTTCCGCCTCGTCTGAACACAGAAAAAGGGCCGGAAGGTCTGATAAAACCCTCCGGCCCCTGCTTTGGACAGCAGAAAACAGGCGGGCGCCCTAGCGCCGACGCCAACCGATGTTGTCTATAGAAGCCGATTTGATATAGCTGAAAGAGGTCATCACGACTGCCTCCAAGAAAAATTTCCGCTGCGTACCGCCCAGATAAATGCGAAAATCATAAAAGTTTACGTGGCAGAGACATTATCACAATATCCCGCAAATTGCAATATATCCGCGTTCGGCTTTTCAATCAGCCACGCCCCGGCGCGTCCGCGCCGAAAACAGTCCCGCAAACCGCCCGGCCCCGGTTCTTTGCAAAATCGCGGAACATTTCTTTCGGCGCAAAGAACTTGCGATACCCGTATTTAACGCAGTCTCCCCGGCCTTTACGCAATTTTTACTCTTTTTTTACCCTGCGATAACGCAAAGAGTCAATAATACGGATTGCGTCGGAGATGAAACGAAACTTAATTTCAGGAGGGAGTCAGTATGAGAAAAAATTCGCGCACCTTTTTTTGTATGCTTTGCGCTCTGCTGTTTTCAAGCGCCGCCGAGGCTGCACATGTTCAATCTTTCAGCCTGGAATCGCATTACGCCGTACCCGAAGGGGAAGTGGCCGAGATTGTGACCGGAACGCCAGACGGATTGTTCCTTTTTTACACCAACGCCTCCGGTAAGAAAGTCGGTGTGCTGGATATCTCGAACCCTGAAAAACCGCTCCCTGCTGCGTATATCTCAACCGGCGGCGCGGAGCCCACTTCGGCGGCGGTCAGCCGCGACGGCAGATATTTGGTGGTCACAGCGCGCGACGGTGACGGGTTGGACAAGCCTATCCCCGGAACGCTTTTCGTTTATGATATTGAAAAGCGTAACTCCCCGCTCCTTCTCGGCAGCGTGAAGATCGGCATCGGACCCGATTCTGTGGCGTTAGTCGAACGCGGCGGGAAAATTGCCGCGGTGGCGGCGATAGAGGACGAGGAAACAGATTCGGAAGGGGAAGCGACTATCGACGGCAAGCGCCCTGGGAGAGTCGATGTCGTGACTTTGAACCTCGAAAACCCCTCCGCTTCGCGCGTGGCGTCTGCGGAGTTTCCGAAAACTATGCTCGACGAGGTAGGCGGCCTCAATTTCAGTGCCGACCCTCAGCCGGAATTCGTCGCTATCCATCCCAATCAGCGCGAGTTCGCAGTAACCCTCCAGGAGAACAACGCCGTAGCCATCGTCGATATTGAAAATTTCGACAGTCCTAAGATAAAAACCATCTTCTGCGCTGGAACGACAGAACGCAGGGCCGATCTTCAAAAGGATGGGAAAGTCTCCTTTGACGAGCCCTTCAAAGGCCGCCGCGAACCGGATGGAATCGCCTATATTACCGTCGGGAACGAAATATACCTCGCCTTGGCGAACGAGGGGGACACGAATCTGAAAACCTTCGGCGACGGGGTGTATTCCGGAGGAAGAGGCCTCAGCCTGCATCGCCTCGATGGAACGCCGGTCTGGGATTCAGGGCTCGATCTCGAGTACGCGGCTTCTCTGCTGGGGCATTACCCCGACTCTCGCTCCAATTCCCGCAGTCTGGAG